>WAOH01000164.1 GCA_015521385.1 Thermoproteota archaeon | reverse complement strand
TGGTCATCATCATCGTTGTGGCCGCAGCCGTCCTGTTTATGGCACCCAAACCGACCCCGGTTGAGAGGAAGGTCCTGAAAGTAGCGATGGGCACCGATATCGTCACCTTGGATCCCCACGATGTCCCCGATAACCCGAGCATCTACGTCATCGACAACATTTACGAGGGACTAGTGGAGTACGATGACAAGCTCAACATAAAGCCCGTGCTCGCCGAGAGGTGGGAGATAAGCCAGGACGGTAAGGTTTACACGTTCTACCTCAGGAAGGACGTCAAGTTCCAGGATGGAACGCCGTTCAACGCCCAAGCTGTGAAGGCCAACTTCGACAGGCTGTTCAACAACAAGGAGCTGGCCAACAGGAACAGGCTCGTCCCCTTCATAGACAGGGTCGAGGTTGTCGACGACTACACCGTCAGGATAATCCTCAAGGAACCCGTGGCCACCTTCCTCAACCTGCTCTGCCACCCGGCGGGCATGATGATAAGCCCGAAGGCCATAAAGGAGGGCGTGGATCTGAAGCACCATCCCGTGGGAACTGGTCCCTACAAGCTGAAGGAGTGGAAGCCCAACACATACATCGAGCTGGAGCCGAACCCCGATTACTGGGGCGGGGCCCCCAAGCTGGCCGGTATAAAGTTCCTCGTCGTCCCTGAGGACGAGGCCAGGGTCCAGATGGTCGAGTCGGGCGACGCGGACGTGGCCATTAGGGTGCCCGCTATAGATGTGCAGAGGCTCAAGCAGAACCCCGACCTCAACGTGAACGTCACCAGGACCATCAGGATAGTGTACATAGGGGCCAACATGAGGAGCCCGAGGCTCCAGGACAAGAGGGTGAGGCAGGCCATAAGCCTCGCCATAGACAGGGAGGCCATAGTGGAGAAGATACTCCACGGGGTGGGCAGGCCGGCCAAGAGCGTCATAGCCGAGGAGCTCATAGGGTTCTACGACACCGGTAAGCTGAGGTACGATCCCGAGAGGGCCAAGCAGCTCATCAAGGAGGCCGGAGCAGAGGGACTGCAGCTCAACCTTTGGACGCCCAAGGGGAGGTACCCGGGTGACTACGAGGCCGCCCAGGCCGTGGCCCAGTACTTGGAGGCCGTTGGCCTGAAGGTCAAGCTGAGGGTGTGGGAGTGGGGAAGCTACGTGGCCGAGCTGCTGAAGAAACCCGAGGATGCGAGCCCCGAGAGGGACCTATTCCTCATAGGCTGGGCCCCCAGCACCGGGGAGTACATAGGGGTGTTCAGGCCGCTCTTCCTCAGTGAGAGCATCCCGAAGTTCAACCTGTGGTTCTACAGCAATCCGAAGGTGGATGAGCTGATAAAGAAGGCTGAGCACGCTCCCAGAGAGGAGATAGTCAAGTACACGAAGCAGATACAGGAGATACTGCTGGATGACCTTCCGGCGATACCGATATACAATCCGGGAGATGTCGTGGTCTACAAGAAGGGCATCAAGTCCCTCTACTACATACCCACGGAAGTGATCCTGACCAAGTACGCCTACTTCGGCTCGGGCGGCTGAGCATCTTTTTAACTAGCCCTTCCTCCCCTTTTTCCAATGTCCGACCTCGCCAGATACGTCATCAGGAGGATTATCCTCGCGATCCCCACCCTGCTGGGGGTCAGCGTGATCGTGTTCCTGATGATTCACATGCTACCCGGAGATCCGGCCCAGCTCCTCGCTCCCCCCGAGGCGACGATCCAGGAGGTCGAGATGATAAGGAGGAGGCTGGGTCTGGACAAGCCGCTCTGGGAGCAGTACCTCATATTCATGGGGAACGCCCTGAAGGGCGAGTTCGGCAAGTCCCTGTTCACTGGTCACACGGTTAGCGAGCTTCTCTGGCCAGCTTACCTGAACACGTTGACCCTATCGGTGCTGGCCATGGGCTTCGGACTCGTGATAGGCGTCCTGATGGGGATATACGCGGCGCTCAGGCCGAACACCGTGAGGGACCAGGCCGTCACTTCCCTGTCGCTCTTCGGCATATCGATGCCGGTCTTCTGGCTGGGGCTCATCCTCATAGAGATCTTCTCCGTCTGGCTCAGGCTACTCCCCAGCGGCGGTAGCGGGACACCAAGGCACCTCATACTCCCCTCCCTGACCCTCGGACTGGTGGGAGCCGCCTACGTCGGCAGGGCCACGAGGGCGAGCATGCTTGAGGTCCTCTCCCAGGAGTACGTCAGGACCGCGAGGGCCTACGGTCTCCCCGAGAGGCTCGTGATATACGTCTACGCACTGAGAAACGCGCTGATTCCCGTGGTGACCGTCGCCGGACTCATCTTCGGTTACATGATGGCGGGCGCAGTTCTGACCGAGACCGTATTCAGCTTCCCGGGCCTGGGAAGGCTCATCGTCAACGCGATATTCGCCAGGGATTACCCCATAGTTCAGGCGGGAATTCTGGTGGTGGCGACGACCTTCGTGGCGATAAACACGGCGGTGGACATACTCTACGCGTTCATAAACCCGAGGATAAGGCTGGGGTGATCCCGTGCTGATGGAGCTCGATCCCTCGACCAGGAGGACCCTGAGGAAGGCCCTCAGGAACAGGAACATCAGGGTCGGAGGGGCAATAGTCGCGGCCTTCGTCCTGATGGGCCTGCTGGCCCCCTTCATAGCCCCTTACGATCCCACCAAGGGGAACCTTAGGGAAAGCCTCCTGCCCCCGTGCTCCAAGTACCCGTTCGGGACGGACTTCGCTGGCAGGGACGTCCTCAGCAGGGTCATATGGGGTGCCAGGACATCTCTCATAGTCTCCACGGTCAGCGTGTTCATAGCCGTGATAGCCGGCGTCCTCGTCGGCGGCCTGTCAGCCTACGTCGGCGGGTGGATAGACGAGGTCGTCACCAGGATCGTGGATGTGATGCTCTCCTTCCCCGACATACTCCTGGCACTGTTCGTAGCCGCCATAGTCGGTCCGGGACTGGAGAACGTGATAGTGGCGGTGGCCCTCTACAACTTCCCCCAGTTCGTGAGGATAATGAGGGGATCCGCCCTCCAGGTGAAGGAGATGGAGTACGTGGAGGCCGCTAGGGCCATTGGTGAGAGCAACGCCTCTATATTCGCCAGGTACCTGCTCCCGAACTCGCTCGCCCCGATAGTGGTGCACGCCACCCTCAGGACTGCGGCTTCCATACTCACCGCCGCGGGCCTGAGCTTCCTCGGCCTGGGGGTCCAGCCCCCGATCCCCGAGTGGGGTCAGATGATGAGCGACGCGCGTACCTACTTGGTCACCGCCCCACACGTATGGATCTTCCCGGGTGTCGCCCTCTTCATCACGGTCCTCGGCTTCAACCTGCTCGGCGACGGGCTCAACGACGTCCTCAATCCGAAGATGGAGGTGTGATGATGCTCCTGACGGTGGACGGACTGAGGGTCAGTTACCACACGGACGAGGGGATCGTGAGGGCTGTCGACGGCGTGACCTTCTCGCTGGACAGGAGGGAGACCCTCGCCGTCGTGGGGGAGTCGGGGAGCGGTAAGTCGACGTTGGCCCTGTCGGTGATGGGCCTGCTGCCCAAGACGGCGCGGGTCGAGGGCAGCATCCGCTTCCTGGACAGGGAGCTCACCACCATGAGGGAGGAGGAGCTCAGGAGGCTCAGGGGGGACAGGATGACGATAGTCTTTCAGGAGCCCATGACCGCCCTCAACCCCGTGTTCACGATCGGACGGTTCATGAGGGACATCTACCTGACCCACAGGGAGGGGAGCGAGGAGGAAGCCCTCTCCCTCGCTAGGGAGTGGCTGAGCAAGGTGAAGGTGCCGGGACCCGACAAGGTCCTCAACAGCTACCCCCACGAGCTGAGCGGTGGGATGAGGCAGAGGGTCCTCATAGCATCCTCCCTCATGCTGGAGCCAGACCTCGTCATAATGGACGAGCCGACGTCCGCGCTGGATGTGAGCGTCCAGGCCCAGATACTCAGGCTCATAGCCGAGCTCAAGAGCCAGGTGGAGGCCTCCTTCATATTCATCACTCACAACCTGGGCGTCGCGGCAGCTGTCGGGGACAGGGTGGCCGTGATGTACGCCGGAAGGATGGTGGAGGTGGCGAGCAAGGAGGAGATATTCTCCGATCCGATGCATCCCTACACCAAGGGACTGCTCAGGGCCGTCCCCAAGGTGAGCGGCGGCGAGGTGGAGCCCATACCGGGATCAGTCCCCAGCTTGGTGAATCCGCCCTCCGGCTGCAGGTTCCATCCTCGCTGTCCCCTAGCAGATGAGAGGTGCTCCGAGGAGGAGCCCGAGCTCAGGAAGGTGAGGCCGGGCCACTGGGTAGCGTGCCACAAGGTCTCGGGGTAGGGAGGTGACGATGTTGCTTCTCGTCGTGGAGGATCTGGTCAAGCACTACGTCTCCGGGGGTTTCTTGAGGAGGAAGGAGGTCGTGAGGGCGGTTGATGGCGTCTCTTTCTCCCTGAACGCCGGGGAGACGCTGGGCCTGGTTGGGGAATCCGGCAGCGGCAAGACCACGGTCGGGAAGACCGTGCTCAGGCTAGTTGAACCCACGTCCGGCCGCATACTGTTCGATGGCAGGGATGTGACGGCCGTCAGGGATCTGAGCCCCCTGAGGAAGGAGATGCAGATAGTCTACCAGGATCCCATGTCCAGCATGAATCCGAGAATGAGGATCGCCGACATAGTGGGGAGACCCCTCCAGATACACGGCTTGGTGTCGAGCAGGAGGGAGAGGGACGAGAGGGTGAGGTACCTCCTAGAGAGGGTGGGGCTCAGCGGGGATCACCTCTACAGGTACCCGCACGAGTTCTCGGGGGGGCAGAGGCAGAGGATAGCCATAGCTAGGGCCTTGGCCCCGGATCCCAAGTTCATCGTCTTGGACGAGCCGACATCCGCGCTGGATGTGAGCGTCCAGGCCCAGATACTCAAGCTGCTGAGATCCTTGCAGGAGGAGAGGGGCATCGCCTACCTCTTCATCAGCCACGACCTGGCGGTGGTGAGGAACATCAGCCACAGGGTGGCCGTGATGTACGCCGGCAAGCTGGTGGAGATGGCCGATGTCGATGAGATATTCTCCGATCCGATGCATCCCTACACCAAGGGCCTCCTGGCGAGCGTCCTCGAACCATCTCCAGATGCCGAGGCGCCGGAGGAGGTCCTCCCGGGGGAACCTCCCGACCCGAGAAACCCACCCGAGGGCTGCAGGTTCCATTCTCGCTGTCCCCTAGCAGATGAGAGGTGCTCCGAGGAGGAGCCCGAGCTCAGGAAGGTGAGGCCGGGCCACTGGGTGGCGTGCCACAAGGTGTGAACGGGCGGACCGGATCCCTTATTTAGTTTCAGGGGGATCTTGGGGTGGATCATGCCGACGGCGGGGCTCGACGAAGCGGGCAGAGGACCGGTAATAGGACCGATGGTAGTGGCTGGCGTGGTACTCTCACCCAAGGCAGCCAAGAAGCTTAAAGAGGCCGGGGTGAGGGATTCGAAGCTCCTCACCCCCGAGAGGAGGGAGGAGCTCGAGCCGCTGATAAAGGAACTGGCCGAAGCCTACGCACTCAGGGTGGTGGAGCCGAGGAGGATAGACGAGGCCGTATCCGAGAACGGGCTCAACCTCTTGGAGGC
>WAOH01000163.1 GCA_015521385.1 Thermoproteota archaeon | reverse complement strand
GTGAGGGGCAGGCTTGAGATCCTCCTCTCGAACCTGATCCTGATCGTCCTGCTCGGCCTGCTCTGGCTGATTGACGGCGCGTCTCCCGTGGAGTACGAGGGAAAGGGGCCGTGGTGGTTCATCCCGCTGGCCCTCTTCGCCTTCGTGACGCCGGCCGGCGCCACACTGTCGGCGGTGCCTCCGTGGTTCTGGATGTGGGAGTTTGCGTCCTCCCAGCCCCTGTACGCGATCCCCGCTCTGCTCGCGGACGCGTTAGCGGGATTCGGGGTGGTGGCCTACTGCCTCTTCACGCCCCTAGCAGTGACGGTCGCCGGCAGGGAAGGGGCCCTGAGACCCCTCACCCTCAGGCTCACCTCCACGCTCGGCGTGGTCTTCTCCACCATTATAATAGGATCCTCGGCTCTGGGAATCGTGAGTGGAGCAGTTCCACAGGCCAAGCAGTTGGGGGTGGCCTGGAATGCAATACTCCACATTCCCCTGCTGGTGACATGTATTTACTACCTGGCAACTAGGTGGAACCGAAGGTGACTTAGCGTCGATCGCGCGTGGAGAAGGTACCGCACGGACCAAGTTGGGTGCTGGTGCGGCGACACGCTATATCTCGCTCGCGTGACCCCACTCACCGACATCGGGATGATGAGTTGGGATGGGACTTCCCAGTGGGCGTCGCCGCGAGCTCGCTCACGCCATCACCCCATTGCTAGGGTGAATAGATGGCGAGCGAGGTTAGGTCAGGCTTCCCTTATGATCTCCCTCAGTCTCTCGATAACCCTCATCTTGTCGAATCTATCTGGATCGATGTTCTTGAGCGTCTTTCCCGGCAGTCCAACCCAATTAGTTCGAATATTCCTCCTCTCTAGCTCTCCCTTCAGCTCCTCCATGAACACCCCCATTCCCTCGACGAACTCCACGTCCTCGGGGAACTTCCCCCTTCTCCCCGGATCCTTCCACCTACCTACCACGCTTATCCCGCAGGTCGGGCTCGCCTCAGCTCCCACGACTGCAACTATCCGGTATCCCTTACTCGTGAACTGAGAGAGGGTGGAAGCAACTGTTTGGGCCAGCTCCCTATATTTCTCCCTTATCTCGGGGTTATCGTAGGAATCCTTGGGGAGGGGCAGCCTAGATATGTGGGATATCGCCATCTCCGGACAGGGTAGCTGGAATATGCCCACTCCCTCCTCGACTAGAGAGGAGATCAGCTCTTCCTCGCACCCCCTGTACTCGGCGAGACCGTCCTCCAAGCTGTGAACGTTGAGAAGGCAGTGAGAGACGACGACTATCTTACCGCTCCTAGAATCCATGTGGATCCATGTGAAGACGTGAGAGAAGAGCTAAAAAGGCTTCTCACGATGCGTCGATCACCCACACGATTGTGAGACCGGAATCTTACTGAGTGGTGCGCGCCCGACTCAGCTCGTGAAGATCGCCTCTTCACCCTCCACAGTTGGCGACTTGAGTCGCCAGATCCTACCTGACCTCTCACAAAGATTATTATAGATCAGGGTGTGTTTTCTCGGTGGAAAATGGTCTCGGTAAGGCTCGTTAACCTCACCAAGCGTTTTGGGAAGGTGTTGGCCGTCGATCACCTGAATCTGGAGATTGACCATGGGGAGTTCGTGGCCCTCCTCGGTCCCTCCGGCTGCGGCAAGACCACCACTCTCCTGATGATAGCCGGCATTTACAGGCCCACCGAGGGCCAAATATACTTCGACGATCGTGTCGTCAATGATCTCGAGCCAAAGGACCGGAACGTGGGGATGGTGTTTCAGAGCTACGCCCTGTACCCGCACATGAAGGTCTTCGACAACATAGCCTTCCCTCTCAAGCTGAAGAAGGTTCCCAAGGAGGAGATCAGGGAGAAAGTTCACAGGGTGGCAAGGCTCCTGCACATAGAGGACCTGCTGGATAGGAAGCCCGGTCAGCTGTCTGGAGGGCAGCAGCAGAGGGTAGCGCTGGCCAGGGCCCTGGTGAAGGAGCCGGACCTCTTCCTGATGGACGAGCCCCTGAGCAACCTGGATGCCAAGCTCAGGGTGGAGATGAGGGGCGAGCTGAAGAGACTGCAGAAGGACTTGGGCATCACCACAATATACGTCACCCACGATCAGCTGGAGGCCATGACTATGGCCGATAGGATTGCAGTGTTGAATCACGGGAGACTGCAGCAGTACGGCCCTCCGGAGGAGCTTTACAGGCGTCCCGTCAACATGTTCGTGGCTGGGTTCATAGGCACCACCCCGACGAACTTCATAGAGGGGACGCTGGTGATGGGTGAGGTTCCCAAGTTCGAGTTCAATGGCATCACCATAGGCCTGCCCGCTCTGGAGATGATACAGGACCCCTCATCCGAGGTTATACTGGGAATAAGGCCTGAGGATGTGGAGATCACTCCACAAG
>WAOH01000162.1 GCA_015521385.1 Thermoproteota archaeon | reverse complement strand
GAGGAAAGGGACCTCTTGAGTACTCTGAGAGCAAGTGGTAGGCTGTATCCGTACCCTGGGCCCCCTACAACGATGTCCGCTCTTTCTTTAACCTCTTCTGGAGCGTTAGGGAGGGCTATCGAGAGGCCCACCACCGAGAACATCTCCAAGTCGTTGTGGGAATCGCCTATAGCCGCCACATGGCTGGGATCAACGTTGAGCTCCTTACAAAGAATCAGCAGGCCCGTTCCCTTGTTCACCCCCTTCGGCATTATGTGGAGGGCATAGCCGCTGGTTGTCACCTCCACGTCTAGGTCCTCTGAGAGTATCTCCTTGATCAGCCTCTCCTGCGTCCCGGGGTCCATTCTCAGAGCCACGTCAACGTATCTGAACTTGGAATCCTCTGATAAATATTTTCTGTATCCTCTTCTTTCTATAAATTCTTTTACTTTTTTCATCGCATCGAGGTCGCCGACTAGCCTATGCTCCCCTCCGAAATACACTACACCCCCGTTCTCGGCTATCCCGATCACATGAGGGCTGGGTCTGAGATAAGCTGACAGGGCGTAGGCTATAGGAAAGGGGTTACCGGTTACTAAGGCCACTGGCACCCTTTCCCCCAGAGATCTCAGAGCTCTTATCGCTCCTAGGTGAATATACGGCTCCTCGTGAGTTATGGTGCCGTCCACATCAACAGCAACGAGGTCCAGCTTCTCAAGCATTTTTATAAACGCCCCCGATCTATGCCAACCGAAGGGAGGTAAAGAAGGTTGCCATCGTGGGGATATTCCTACAGCGCTAAAGGCGAGCGGGAGGCAATGGCTTCAGGGAGAGACCTGAGGGTATCTTTTAAGGAGACGGTTGAGCTGCTGAGGGCCATCCGGGGCAAGAAACTATCGGAGGCTTACCAGATTCTGGACGATGTGATAGCCCTAAAGAGGGCCGTACCCTTCAGGAGGTTCAAGAGGGGGATTCCCCATAGGAGGGAATTGAACGGATGGAAGCCCGGCAGATATCCTGTGAAGGCAGCGAAACTTGTGAAGAAGATACTCAAGAGCGCGGAACACAACGCCACTAATAAAGACCTGGATCCCGATCGACTGTATGTTAAGCATGCAGCCGCCCAAACAGGGACCAAGCTGAAGAGGATCTTCCCTAGGGCTTACGGTAGAGCTACCCCCAGAGTGGAGCAGCTGGTCCATGTAGAGATAGTACTAGAGGAGAGGGAGGAGGAAGAATGAGTGCTGCAAAGACCCTACCCAATTACAAGAAATTCGTTCAAGAGGGTATCATCAGATATTCCCTACATGAGCTGATGGAGAAGGTGGCTGAGAAGGCTGGTTTTCACGGTGTTGACATATCCTCTACCCCGGTAAGGGACATCATAACCGTTTACGTCGAGCGTCCAGGAATAATCATAGGCAGGGGTGGAAGAGCCTCTAAAAGGATAGGTGAAATGGTAAAAGAGGCCTTAGGGATCTCCAACCCGTATATTCAGGCTAAAAAGGTGGATGAGCCGTTCTTGAGTGCGAGAATCGTAGCGGGTTACATAGCTAGAAGAATTGCTAGGGGAGAGAGGCATAAGAGGGTCGCTTTCTCCGCTCTGAGGAGGGTGATGATGGCCGGTGCAAAGGGGGTGGAAATAAGGCTCGCAGGAAAATTCGGAAGCCAAAGAGCAAGGGAAGAGAGGTTCAGGGCCGGGGTCATTTACAGGTGTGGCCAAGATCAGATTGAGAAGGTCGACTATGCTGTGAAGCATGTGCTCATGCCCCAAGGGGTCATCGGCGTCAGAGTTAGAATAGTGAGGCCGGACGTTGAAAGTCCTGACATGGTGGAGATAAAGGAGGAAGTGATTGAGGAGATAAGGCAGAAGATGAAGGCAGAGAGAGAGGAGCTGTCCTCTTCGGAGGTGGAGGTTGAGGTTCCAGAAGAATTGGTTGAGGCCTTGGAGTCTCCCGAAGGGATTGAGGAGACTGAAGGACCGGAGATCGAACCCGAGGGATCGGAAGATAGATCCGCTGCCGATGCATCTGAGCAGGTTGAGAGAGAAGAGGTGGCTGAGACGTCCGAATCTGTGGATAATGAGGAGGTGAGTGAGGTTGCCAACGAGGAAGGTTGAGGAGTTAAGGGGTATGACCAACGAGGAGCTTATGGATCGGCTGAGGGAAGTTGAGAAGGAGTTTTTCCTCCTAGAGGCCAAGAGGCTGATGGGCGCTGCTGAGAAGGTCCACCTCAATAAGGAACTGAGGAGAGAGAAGGCCAGGATACTGACTATTCTCAGGGAGAGGGGTATAAAGATATAGCTCCCATAAAGCCCTCCAATCTCCTTTACCACGAGCTCATCGGTTTGGAGGTGGAGCTGTTGTCCTCACCCAATCTGTCGGAGCTGGGGATCAAGGGGAAGGTTATTTATGAGACAAAGAACACGCTCGTGATCAGGACCCGTAGGGGTGATGTCAGGTTACCGAAAGAGAAGAGGTTGTTTTTATTTAGGTTGCCTAGTGGTAAACGAGTCATTGTCCTAGGTGATAGGATAGTGGGAAGACCTGAGGAAAGGGTGAAGAAGGTATGAGAAGGCTGTCCGAATACCTGATAGGAGACGTGATCCCTCCTGAAAGGGAATGCACTGATGATAAGTGCCCCTGGCATGGAAGCATATCGGTTAGGGGGAAGACCTTGGTGGGGAGGGTGATAAGCACTAAGATGACTGGGACAGTTACCGTGCTGGTCGAGTACCTACACTACAGGCCGAAGTACAAGAGATACGAGAGAAGGAGGAGCAAGATCCACGCGCATCTCCCACCGTGCCTAGACATAAAGGAGGGGGATGTAGTCAAAATAGCTGAAACTCGGAGGATCGCTAAGACGGTCAGTCATGTGGTCTTGGGAAAGGTCAGGTAGAGGTCCTCCTCCACCCGTACTTACTTTCGTCGTAGAAGGGCATTTTAGATACCCTCACCTTGAACTCCTTTAATCCCCTTATGGTTAACTCCTCTCCCTCTCTGGCCAGTTCCGGCGGTACATATCCCATGCCTATCCCCCTCCCTAAGGTGGGGCTGAAGGTGCCGCTGGTGACCAAGCCCACCTCTTCTCCACCTTTGAGTATCCTATCCCCCTTCCTAGGGGAATTTCTAGTCTCGCTAACTAGGCCGACCCTCTTCCTCCTTATTCCCTCCTCCCTAACTTTCAATAGGGCTTCCTTCCCGACGAATGACTCCTTGTCCAGTTTCACGGCGAAATCCAAGCCCGCCTCGAATGGGTTAGTTTCTTCGGTTATGTCATTGCCGTATAGAACTAACCCGGCCTCTAGTCTGAGTATGTCCCTAGCGACCAGTCCGCAGGGGACGGCTCCTCTGTTCACCAGTTCCCTATAGAGGGATTCGGCCCAGTGTACGTCCCAAGTTACTATCTCGTAACCGTCCTCGCCCGTGTAACCTGTCCTACTTACGATGAACTTCGTTCCCTCATGCATCCCCTCCTGCACCCTGAATTTCTTGAGGTTGAAGGTCATCCCCAGCACATCGTGAACTAAGTCCCTGGCCTTAGGTCCTTGGATAGCCATCATCACGGTTCTGAAGGTCTCATCGCTCATCTCGACATCCATGTTCCATTCTGACATCAATGCCTCAAACCACCTCAATATTTTCTCCCTGTTTGACGCGTTCACCACGAACAGGACGAGGTCTTCTGACAGCTTGAAGGCCACATTATCGTCCTTTATACCACCCTCCGGATTCAGGGTGAGTGTGTATCTGGTCCTGCCACTAGATATTTTGAGGTCGTTGGATGTGGCTCTCTGTAGGAAATCGATCGCTTGAGGGCCCCTTATCAGAAAACGGCCCATGTGAGATGTGTCAAATATCCCGACCGCGTTCCTGACTGACAGTGTTTCCTTGAGCGAGTTCGTGTACTTCATCGGCATTTCCCAACCGGCGAACTCGAAGAATTTGGCCCCGAGTTCCCTGTGAAGACCGTCTAGTGGAAGTCTGAACACCGTATCCCACCGGTACCACTACTCTGCGAAAGGTTATTACATTTTCCCGCTCACGTGGGTCTTAGGGTTAAATATGGCCGAGGAGCCTGCGGTTAAAGCTGCAGAGGAGATAGCCTCCCAGTTAGGTGAAGATAGGGTACTTCTAGAAGATCTAGATAGGTCCGCTTACTCGTACGATGCATCTGGTATTCACGCAATCCCCTCTGCGGTGGTTAGACCATCCGATGTCGAGGACGTATCCTTCGTCGTTGAAGCTGCCAATAGATACGGGGTCCCAGTGATTCCTAGGGGCTCGGGGACTTCGCTGGTGGGAGGACCACTACCCATAGAGGGGGGCATAGTCGTAGACATGCAGATGATGAACGGGGTGTTGGATAAAGACGACTACAGCGGCCTCATCCGCGTAGAATCTGGAGTGAAGGTCTTAGAACTCAATAAGCTATTTCCCGATAGGTTCATGCCGATAAACCCCGATGGAGCTGGTTTCTCCACTGTAGGTGGTTTGATAGCCGAGGACGCGGCTTCCCCGCTTTCAGCTAAGTACGGAACCATGAAGGACCTAGTGATAGGAGTTGAAGTCGTCCTTCCATCGGGTGAGGTTGTCTTGGTGGAGCAGCCCGGTCCTCCGAGCAAGTGGAACGCCTTGGGACTCATACTGGGATCCGAGGGCACCTTGGGGATAATCACATCCGCGTACCTGAGGCTTCCCCCAATACCTGAGAGTAGGAGAGCGTTCGTGATAGAGTTCTCAGATGTGTCCGATTCGATAACCGTCCAGAACACCGTGGAAAGGGAGGGCATGGGTGTGATGGGTTTTGAGGTGTATCATAACTACAGAGAGGTGGTAGAGGGTGGGGGAACGGAGGCCGTGGCCTACCTGGAGTTAGCAGGCAAGGAGGAGTGCGTCGATCTCTGGAGTTCGAGGTTGAGCGAGGTCCTCAGTAGCATGGAAATACAGCACGAGGAAGCTGATCTGAGCGATGTGGATGACATATGGGTTAGAAGGAAGGGCCTGTACGAGATAGCTAGGAGTAGAGGTTCTGCGATAAAAGTGGTGAGCATGAGGGTCCATCCTCACTTGGTCAGGGACGCGGTCCAAGAGATAGATAGGACGGGCTCTAGGATGAAGCTCCCGGTGGTAACGATTTTCGACCCACCCTTAGGCTGGGTCATGGCCGTGTTCTTATACGACCCTACCAACGAGAAGGAGGTTGAGAGGACAGAAAAGGCGGCTCAAAACGTCATTAGCAGGACAATATCGTTAGGAGGATCTGTGGGATTCGGAACCGGAGTCGGAATCAACAGAATAAGCCAAGATATGGATGAGGGGTTTGTAACCATCTTCTCGAGGGTGAAAGAGGCCTTGGATCCGAACTGGATCATGAACCCCGGAAAGCTCATCGAGAGGTGAAATCCTTGGTGGAGTTCCCGGAGCACCTCATCAGGGAGCTTGGAAGATGCATCGGATGCGGAGCCTGCAACATCCCTTGTCCCATGTTCCATGTCGAGGACCTCAGGGAGACAGAAGGTGCTAGGGCGCGTATAAAGCTCCTCTCGATGCTCAGCAATGGAAAGATTGAATTGACAGAGGAGTTCCTTAGCTATACCTTCACCTGCATGAACTGCGGGCTATGTAGCAGTTTCTGTCCCGTGGACATAGATGTCTTCGGGGTGATCGTGGGTTCTAGGTCTGCGCTAATAGATATGGGATACGTTCCCTTGGTCACCGTGGGCATGAGGGATGTCAGGAGGAAAACTGGGAGCCCGATTGGGGACAGGATAACCAAGGGTGTCTGGCTACCCCCAGATTTCCAACCAGAGAAAGGGGCAGACTTACTTTTCTTCGCGGGATGTTGGGTGCATACGGTTCCCGAAGTAGCGCTGGCAGCGAATAAGCTGCTTCAGAAGATTTCAGGTGAGGTGGTCCCCGCGGGAACTAACGAGCCGTGTTGCGGAGGTCTACTGTATGTAATTGGGGAGAAAGATAGCTCTGAGGAGTCTAGAGAGGAGTTGAGACGATTCCTAGCTGATCTATCCCCGAAGCGCGTGGTATCTGGGTGTTCTCTCTGTGCCAATATGTTCACGGACTTGGGCATGGAGGACTTGGCCTCGGCCATTGAGGAGGCTCTAGAGGAGGGAAGGATCAAAACTAAGAGCTTAAAGGGGAAGAAGAACAAAATATTCTTGATACCCTCATGTAGAAGTAAAGGCGCTTCGGAAAGGATACTCAGATCCATAAAGAATGCGGATGTGATCGAGGTCCCGGAGTGGGTATGCTGTGACTGCGGAGCCACACTCATCTACCAAGCCGAGCCCGAGAAATTCGACAGATGGCTCAGAAGGCTTCTCGACATAGCCAGTAGCATGAATGCTGATTATGTAATTATAGAAGAGATTGCGTGTTATTCCATGATCTACGAGGCTCTAGAAGGTAGAAACAAGGTCAAGGGGATGAAGATAGTATCTTTCCCCTCGTTCCTGCTGGATCACATCTCCTGATGAGGCCCCCCTCACTCATCCCCTTCTATCGTAATAAGGGACCCCTCTAATATCTTGGGAGGTCTTCCCACTGATATGTATATGAAGCCAGCTTCTTCAGCCTCCTTTGGATCGAACAATAGTCTACCGTCGAACAGTATCACAGGTCCTTCCTTCCTTATGGCTCCTCTAAGCTTCCTCAGGTCAATCATCTTGAATTCCGTGTGATCGGTCACGAAGGCGACTGCATCAGCTTCTTCAACGGCTTCTAAGATATCTGGAGCGTATTCACCGCCAAACGAGGATCTAACGAGAGGATCGTACACTTTGACCGCGTGACCTCTCTTAATTAACTCCTTTACGAAGGGCTCTACGGGAGATTCCCTAGGATCGGGGACATCTCCCTTATACGTGGATCCCAACACCGCTATCACACCGCTTCTTCCACCTTTGAGCCGCCTTACCACATCATCCAGTACGTCAGCGTAGTGATATGGCATCTCTGCGTTCAGCTCCCTGGCCCTCTTTATCAGGTTTGGTCGATAGCCCCTTTCCTGTGAGGCCCAGAAAAGGAACCATGGGTCTTTTGTTAGGCAGCTTCCCCCGACCCCTATTCCGGGGACCAGCATGTTTACCCTAGGGTGCCTATTCGCTAACTCCCTGACCCTCCTGACATCGACGCCCAAGACCTCGCACATCCTCGCTACCTCATTTGCAAATGCTATGTTCACATCCCTGTACGAGTTCTCGACAAGTTTGACCATCTCCGCTGTGAGGGGATCGACTACCTCTATTCCCCCCTTGACGAAGGACTCATAGAGTATCTTAGCCAGCCTTCCCGACTTTTCATCAATTGCACCGATTATCCTGAAGTTGTGGACGAGCTCGTGGAGGAGCTTCCCCGGTAGGGCTCTCTCGGGGCAATACGCCAAATACAAATCTCTACCCACCCTGAGGCCATTGGACTCAACCGTTGGAATTATCAGATCATAGAAAGTCCTAGGGGGTAGTGTGCTCTCTATCACGATGAGCCCCCCTCTTCTCACTATCTTCAAGGCGCTTTCTAATGCGGAGAGAACCATCGTGAGGTTTGGCCCATCTTTACCTTTAGGAGTGGGAACTGCTATGAGAACCACATCAGACCCGTATAGCTCGCTAAGATCTCCGGTGGGAAAGTAATTACGTTCCTTGAGCTCGTCTAATAGTTCAGATATACCTTTCTCGTGCCTGAGATGAGTTTCTCCCCTCGAAAGGCCCTCTATTAAATTCCTGTTTACGTCGAATCCGTAAACCGTGAATCCCGCCCTCGCCATGAGTAGTGAAGTGGGAAGGCCTATGTAACCCTGACCTAAGACCGCTATCTTGGCCTCCCTAGCTTTAAGGGCCGTCTCTAAGTCCTCATAGAGTATCCTCTTCATTTTCCCTCGATTTGTGAATGCGAGTTGGCTTCTAAAAGGATAGCCCTGAAAATGATGAAATCGAACGAAAAAGAGCTTAATATTAGGTAAAGAGATCAGACCAGTGTTCCTTCCCTCTCTCGGACCTTCAGCCTAGTTATGTATCCTGCTATCCTGTTCCTATAGACCTTAGACTTTATCTCAGCTATTTGAGAGAGTATTTTCTTGTTGTGCTCGAAATCCTCGGTCCAGAGATCAGGATACTGCTTAACGAGCTTGTACGCGGTCCTCTTAATTACCTTCTCTCTCACTGTTCCCATATCCATCCTCGGAAGGGGACAGGCCCCACTCCATTTTAATCTTTTATGATATTCCTAGAACGGCGATCGGGGCGGTTGGAGGCATCCAAGAGCATGAGCTCCTCTGGCATGACATGTAAATCAGCATCCCCTTCTGGAGCGGTTGCGTATCTCCATTATAGGGACTTCAATGGAACCGAAGAGATTATATTTGCGGCAAGTGTCGTATATCGGCCGCCCGCCACTGCATGACCCCGTGGGTAGGGAGGAAAGCGTGGGCTGACCTGTGACCCGCGGGGATTAGTTGGCGGGCGGACATCTGTGTCCCTGGGAGGATGGTTATCTTGGCAGATAATTCGAGGAGGGATGCTTTCCATCATAAGTATATTGCCAAATTGGAGGTAATAGTTAACGGCGTGGTGGAAACTAGCGATGTGATAGGTGCTATTTTCGGGCAGTTGGAGGGCCTACTGGGCCCTGAGTTAGAGCTCAAAGAACTCCAGAGAACTGGGAAAATTGGAAGGATAAACATAAGGATGAGGAGAGAGGGAGACAGGTCTAGGGGAATTGTAGAGCTATATTCCGGATTGGATAAAGTCAGGACTGCGTTACTCGCCGCCGCGATGGAGACCGTGGATAAGGTGGGCCCTTATCCAGCTAAGTTCAAATTAATTAGAATACTGGATGATAGAGAGGAAAGAAGAAACGAAATAGCTAAGAGAGCGGCAGAGATATTAAAGAAATGGTCCGTGGAAAGGGAGGACAGCTTCAGGAAGCTCATAGAGTTCGTGCAGAGAGAGAGCGCGAAGTCAAACTTCATACTCTACGGAGATGAGGAGCTGCCCGCTGCAAGGGGCATTGAGGATGCCGAGGAGATAATAGTCGTTGAGGGCAGGGCCGATGTAATGAATCTCCTGAAGTATGGTTACGATAACGTAATAGCTATGGGAGGAGCTGTGGAAAGGGTCCCCAGGTCCCTAGTCAAGCTGATCTCAGAAAAGGAGGCAATAGCTTTCGTAGATGGGGATAGAGGTGGTGAGATGGTCCTTAGAACGCTACTAGAGCAGACAGACATAGATTATGTTGCTAGGGCTCCGGAAGGCAAGGTGGTCGAGGAGCTAACGGCCAAGGAGATTAGGAGGGCCCTCTCCTCGGCGGTACCAGCCGATGAGGTCAGGAAGGAGCTTGGGATATCACCCCCTCAGGAGAGGAGGGTGGCAGTCATTAGACCCACTACGCCCCATGTATCGCACCAGAGACAAGAAAGAGAAGATGACGAGAGATTATTGAGGATACCTGAGATGTTCAGGGAGCAGTACAAGAGGATAAGGGGTACTGATAAGGTACTACTGCTAGATGACAACCTCTCTCTTATAAGGGAGGTGTCGACATCGGATCTGCTCGGCGCTCTGTCTGAGGTCTCCGGCGTGAGGTACATCGTCTACGATAGGATAGTCACCCAGAGGATAGTGGACAAAGCTTACGAAGTGGGTGTCAGGGCGATAGTGGGAGGGATCGCCAGAGACATCGTGAGGAGACCCTCTGGGATGGCTATATACACCGCACAGTAGGTGGAGTAGTTGAAGATCCTGGAGCAGGATCTAAAGAAGGGATTCATCAAGCTCAGAGTTGAGAACCTAGATGACCTCTACTGGCTTTCATCGATCCTAGAGCCAGGGGATCTCGTTACCATGAGGACCACTAGGAGGATAAAGCAAGAGGGGATAAGGGCCGACAGTGGAGAGAGGGTCTCCATGACGATAACCTTGGAGGTGGAGAAGGTCAAAATAGATCAGTACTCAGCTAGATTGAGGATCACGGGGATAGTGAGGGTTGGTCCGGAGAAGTTCGGGATTCAGGGACAGCACCATACGTTAAACGTTACGGAGGGATCCACACTTAAGATCATCAAGAAGAAATGGAGTAGATCCCATTTGGACATATTGAGGAGGGCAGAGGAGTCATCCAACAAGGGAAATGTTATCCTAGTGGCGATCGATGATGAAGGGGCCACGGTCGCTAAGGTAGATGCGTATCGAGCGGAGGAAATTGCCTACGTCAGATCCAACCTTCCGTCAAAGAGGGGAGATCTTAAAAGGAGGGATGATGCTGAGAGGAGGTACTACGCGGAACTTTCGTCCCTTCTGGAGGAGATAGATTCGAGGATGAAGCCCCAAGCCATAGTAGTAGGTGGACCGGGATACACAAAGGAGAAGTTCTCTTCTTACGTGAAGGAGAGGAATCCCGAGCTGGGAAAGAAGCTCAAGGAAGGAGGAGCCACCAGTTCCACGTTCTCTGGCATACTGGAGATGATAAAGAGGGGTGATGTCGAGAAGGTCGTGAAAGAGCTCACCTTGGCTCAGGATATGAGGTCTGTGGATGAGATATTCGAGCTGCTGGGGAGGGGTTCTAAACTCGTTACTTATGGGTTAAAGGAGGTTATGAGGGCGGTTCAGTTCGGCGCTGCTGAGGAGGTCTTGGTGGCTAGTTCCCTGCTCTTCGATCCCGAGACGCGCGATGATATCCTCAAGATATTGGAGATGTGCGAGGATACTAGGGCCGAGTTCCACATAGTGGATGCGAAGAGCGAACCTGGCGAGAAACTGTTGTCTCTGGGTGGAATCGCTGCGAAGCTCAGGTATCAGATAGAGTGAGACTTGAGTATGAGCCGGGAGATCTTCACATCCCATCCTCTGCTAACCTGGATCTAAACCCTTTTTTGACCTTTTTCAGTTTAGATATCGCTTCCTCAAGGCTCTCCCCAGGCTGTAAGCGATATGTGAGATAGAGGCCCGTTGTCCCAACCGATCTCCGCTTGCTCAGTACCCTGACCCTCTCCTCGACAACATCCCTGTCGACTCCTAGGACCTTGGCGACGCATTCCTCATATCCGATCACAGGATACTCCAAGTGACCTGTATCGGTTGGGAAGATCAGCTTCAGTTCCTTATTCACACCTGGAACTCTCTTCCCCTCTCTGAGACCTGCTAAGTCCAATCTCCCACCGAATTTGTAGAACTCCTCCTCCCTCTTCCTCAGCATTCCCACGGGCACGGATACGGTGGTGTTATCGTCGAAGTGAACGTAGTACTTGGGGGTGCTCTTGGGGGTGGCCTGAACTATCTCTCTGTAAAGGGGATCTCCCAAGCGATTTGCCAAGATTTCCTCGAGTAGAGAAGGCGGTAGGGAATATCTGGGAACAACTACATCGATATCGCTGCTCTCTCGGACGTCTCCCCGTGCCACACTGCCATAAACGTAGGCCAGTACTCCTATTTCATGCAGCGCCTCCATCGCTTCAGCAGCTCTCTCCCTCTTCTTGAGGAAGATCCTCCACCTCTCAGGGCTGTAGATAACCTCTGCCTCTGGTTTTATATCGAGCAATGCTTGCACCTTACCTGATGAATGAGTCTCCACCCACTAAAAATGCTCTCAAGTGCAGTAGGTGTGGCTCGAGTGACGTAGTAATCGTGAGAAGGTACTCCGGGGAGGCGCTGTGCAGGCGCTGCCTCAGGGATTCCCTGCTCACTAGAATAAGACGCACCATAAGTAGGCACGGTCTCCTGAGGAGGGATGATAACATAGTCTTCCTGAGATCCGGGTTGAAGCGCGATGGTGTGCTGTGGGATCTCTTCTCAGAGATAGAATCTGAATTTCCCGTCTCCATAAGTGAGGAGAGGTTCCAGTCGAGTGGCGATCTTTGGGAGAGGATCTCGAGATTCATAAAGAGGAGAGGGGAGAGCGACGACAAGATAGTGCTGCCCCTTCTCTTAGATGACGCAGTCGGTCTTCTCCTGAAGTTCATCTTCACGGGATCTCCGTCCCTTCTTCTACTGAGGGGGAGGGTCTTCTTAGCACTCAAGGAGGTCGCAGGCTACATCTCACCTTTCGTCGAGATTCCTGCCGAGGAACTCCTCGCCGTCTCTGGATCCAAGGAGTCGATATGCGAGTCTGAGAACATCTACCTCAGGCTGGTGCGGAAGCTAGAGCAGGATAACCCCGGGATGAGGTTCAATGTACTGAGGGTATCCGAGAGGGAGGACTTCCTCAGGTCGATCGGCATAGTTTTTAGATAGAGACCCACTCAGAAGGTTGAGCAGGGCGAGGCGGGAACATGTCGGAAAGGGAGGCTTTTGAACTAACCCCCAAGGAGGAGAACTTCTCCAGATGGTTCGATGAGGTCCTCTTCAAGGCGGAAATCTTGGATGAGAGGTATCCAGTGAAGGGAATGTACGTATGGCTTCCCTTCGGATACGAGCTCATGGAGAATGTGATGAACGTCATGGAACGGCTGATGAGACAGACCGGGCATAAAAGGGTGTACTTCCCAGGCGTGGTACCCGAAGGGGTCCTCAGCAGGGAATTCAGATTCATCAAAGGCTTCGAGGATTCCATTTACTGGATTACTCGCTTAGGTAAGCAGGAGATAAAGGAGAAGCTCGCATTAAGGCCGACGAGCGAGGCCATAATGTACGAGGTACTGAATAGGTGGATAACGAGCTACAAGGATCTCCCGCTGAGGATCTACCAGATCGTCCCTGTGTATAGGTACGAGACCAAGGCGACTAGGCCCATGTTGAGGGTCAGGGAGATCGTGTTCTTCAAGGAGGGGCACACATTCCACGCCACGTATGAGGACGCGGTCGAGCAGGTCGAGCTGGAGGTGTGGATCTACAAGAAATTCTACGATGAGCTGCTCGTCCCTTACGTTGTAGTGAAGACCACGCCCTGGGACACCTTCCCTGGAGCCAAATATAACTACGATCTGATAACCATAATGCCGGATGGCAAGGCTTTGGAGCTCGGGAGTGCCATCAACTTTGGCGATCTGTTCGCCAGAACCTATGGTTTGGAGTATATGGATGAGAACGGGGAGAAGAGGAACGTCAACACTACCTCATTCGGCATATCCGAGAGATCACTGGCCGCCTTGATAGCGATCCACGGCGACAACAGGGGACTGAAGCTCCCACCCAAGCTCGCCCCAATACAGATAGTCGTGGTACCCATTCCATCGAAGGGATATGAGGACAAGGTCCTCGAGTACGCTAAGCAGGTCCGTGACTCCCTAGCCGGCGAATACAGGGTCGAGTTGGATGATACCGATGAGAGGCCGGGATACAAGTTCTTCAAGTGGGAGATGAAGGGCGTTCCTGTGAGGATCGAGGTAGGCAGGAAGGAGTACGAGGAGAGGACCCTGACCATCTTCAGGAGGGACACTATGGAGAGATCCCTGATACCCTTCGATGAACTCAAGAGCAGAGTAGAATCCCTCTTCAATGAGATAGAGGAAGAGATGAGAAGGCAGGCCAGGGAGTACTTCGAGGAGAGGACAGTTCACGCCAAAACGGTGGAAGAGATCAGGGAGAATGTCGGTGAGAAGATCGTATCGTTCCCATGGTGCGGTCTGGAGGAGTGCGGGCATGAGGTAGAGGAGGAGGTCGGATACGGTATATTAGGATATGAGGAGAATGCCTTGGAAGGTAAGGGGGAGAAATGCGTCATCTGCGGGAGGGAAGCGAAACACAGGGCATGGATAGGAAGATCTTACTGAGCATCCCCACGTCAAGCCCCTTCTTTCCCTGATTTCATTTCTCATCGTCCGAAATCCCACACTAGCCAGCAGCAGCTTGCCTCGCATGGTAGAAGGAAACGTTTATTTTCACGGATCACCCAGTTCGCTAGGGAAATGTATGCCCAAGAAGAGGAAAAACAGAGGTAGGAAACTGGGTGGTTCCGGTCACGAGAGGATAGTCCAATGCTATCAGTGCGGGAGAGCGGTCCCCGCCGATAAGGCGGTCAAGGTGACCAAGTGGGTCTCTCCCGTGGGTGGAAGCCTTGGCAAAGATTTGGAGAGGCAGGGGGCCTACATATCCAAGAGGCTGGAGACCAGATACTACTGCATAAGTTGCGCGGTCTATTTGGGAATTGTGAGACCAAGGTCAGAGGAGGAGAGGAAGGTAGCTGTTCCCCTGAACAGGCCCTACAGGAAGAGAGGGTCCTCTAAGCTCCCTCTCAAGTTCCTCAAGGTGTGAGGGGGGTCATCCGAACCACTCCTCCAGCCCCCCTGTCCTCCTCTCAGATATTCCGACCTTCTTGAGGGAGGATAGAGTCCTCTCCATAACTTGATCGAAGAGCTTCACGTAGTAGTCCACATCTACGTCGTCCAGATCGAAGAACTCAGCCGGTCTCGCTCTCTCGTTAACACTTCCAGGTCCTTTCACTATGAGAATCCTTAGAACCTGGCCCCTATGCACCTCTATACCTTTCTTCTCTAGGAGCCACATCGCCACGTAGAATCCCTTGGTCCTCCTCTCGAACTTGTCCAGTTCCTTGCCCATGGTCTCCATGATAATGAGATCCTCCTTTCTGACCCTCCTGTCCAAGATCCTGCTCCTGTACTCGTTGATTAACCCCTTTATCTCATCCAGATCACTCCCCCTGAGGGCCATCTCAACTACCTTCCTCTGGGCCTCCTTTATTATGGGAGGATAGTCCCTCCTGACGAACTCGAATCCCTTAGCGATGAGCTTACCCCCTACTAGGTGGGCATACTTCTTCTTCGCGACGTAAATCCCTCTCTCGGCTATGTACTCCAATTCGATCCTTATAGGAAGGTCCTTATTCACCTCCTCAAGCAATTCTTCGTAATCCTCCTCCTTTCCCCCCACGAGTTGGATCCCATCAGTGTCTATGTAGATCACAGTGAGTCCCTTGGATTCGGCTCTCTCCCTCACCTCCTTTATGTAGTACCTCCCATAGGCGGACGTTATCCTAGCCGCCTTCACATTCATGAGGAGGGCGTTAGTCCATCCCATGTAACCGTACATGGCATTGGTCACGACCTTGACGGCTTTCTGGAGGGCATCCAATCTCTTGTACTCCGGGTCGTCCGGTGGGAGTTCCTTCATTTTAGCCTTGATTGCCGATCTCTCTTCCATCAGCTTTCCTACCAGTGTCGGAACAAGACCCCTCACATCCTTGCAGATCCGCGCAGCGACGCCCTCCACCTCAACCTCCTCGACTTCCTCACAGAGTTCTGGGGAGGGATCGACGGTCTCGAAGCTTATGTTGTGGTGAGCCATGATCGAGGGGTACATGCTGGCGAAATCAAGGTAGCCTATCTCCTCGTACATACCAGGCGATTTCAGCCAGACGTAACCGCCCTCGTATCCGCTCTCCCTTCTCGCTTCCTTGAGAGGGAACACCCAGCCGTGGGATTTCGCTTCTCTGATGATGTAAGATTCGACTATTTCGCCCACCGGGGTCCTGATTAGTCTGTGAATGGGTCTCAGGGTAAGTTTGGAGAGCTCGGCTTGGTGATCCATCAGCTTCCCGTATATCTCTCTTATCGTGTGGAGCTTCTGTTTCAGGTAGCTGAGGGCCCCGTCCCTGTCTGATCTCCAAGCTTCTGCGACCCTGAACTTCATCAATACCTTAGGCCTCTCCACACCTATCTCATCAGCTAGCTCGTACCACGTCCTCTCGGGGAGTTGCGGGAAATCCCTCCAAGCGATGGGAAAGATGTCGAGATTGGCCCTCCCTTTAATCCTGTTCTCCACCAGTATGGTCCCTCTGAAGAACCTACCCGTCTCTTGAGGTTCAGAACCATCCCTCCCTATCGCCAGTTTGATCCCGTGGAGCTTGGCCCGGGCCATCATGTGCTTGAACTCGTCAGCATCGTGGCCGTATCCAACCAAGGCATCTGGATCCTCCGTTCTAATCATCGAGATGAATTCCCTGAGCACTGTCGAATCGTCCAAATCCTCTGTCGTGATTACCTCAATGGGTCCGTCATCGATGGCATAGGCGATGGCTACCACCGGGCTCTTCCCCTCTATGGGGAAGCCCTCATCGCTGTATATCAGCCCCGAAAAGAAGACCTTCTTGAGGTCCTCCAGCCCGCCGGGTTCTCCAACGGGTTTCAGATCCTCATCCAGTTGTGAGAATGGAGTCAGCCCGTGATCCACGCAGAACTGGAACCAAGGTGAGATATCCAGATCAAAGGGCCTCTCCACCTTCTTGGCAGCCTTCTTCCTAGCCTTGTCGTCCAAGAAGTAGAACTTTACCAGCTCCTTCTCTACGCCCATCACCTTGGCCCTTACCCTCTCCTTCTCTATGAAGCCGGAGACTCTCGTTTCCTCATCTGGGAGCGTGTAGAAGTAGGGCCTGTGCTTCACCTTCCTGCTGGTCCCTCCAGCGAACCACACCTCCACCGCTCCCTCGGAATCCTCCAAGTGGTAGTAAATCGGGGGCATGATGCTCCTCTCCTAATTAGATGCGGAGGCGCTTTAAGGTTTCGTCTCCCTATCGCTCGTAAAATCTTTATCAGGCATCTCGCGATGGGCAGCGATAGATTTTTGAGAGGACATCCAAGTAGTCCGGTGATCCCTTGGATAAGTTCAATTCCCTGATAGTGAGGTACTCCGAGATAGGCCTGAAATCATCGCATGTCAGGAGAGAGATGGAGAGATTATTGATAAGAAATTTAGAGGAGACCTTTAGGGCAGAAGGAGTTCACTTCATCAAGATCGTCAAGAGGGCTAGCAGGATAGTGGTATACACATCGGATCCGCGGGTCAGGAAGGTCACCAAGTGGGTATTCGGCGTGAAGTCCTACAGCCCCTCCATCGAGACCGAAGCCCAGATAGATGAGATAAAGAGGGTGGCCCTCTCAATAGCTGCCCAGAAGGAAGGTAGCTTCGCGGTTAGGGTTCAGAGGGTCACCAAGGACTTCCCTCTCACGTCAGTGGAGTTGGCCAGAGACGTCGGTGGTCTGATAAAGGGGGATACGGGAAGACCCGTTGATTTGAGTGATCCAGACCAGGAGATAATCATAGAGATAGTAGCGGGCAAGGCTTACATCACCGATGAAAGGATAGAGGGATACGGCGGGCTTCCCGTCGGCAGCCAAGGTAAAGTCATCGCTCTCATATCCAGCGGTATAGACAGCCCCGTGGCCGCCT
The DNA here is from genome assembly GCA_015521385.1 of Thermoproteota archaeon. GTDB lineage: Archaea > Korarchaeota > Korarchaeia > Korarchaeales > Korarchaeaceae > Korarchaeum. Next base: position 6,963 of record WAOH01000162.1, on the reverse strand, counting down.
GGCTTATGATGAGGAGGGGCGCTGTAGTAATACCTGTCCACTTCAGAAAGACTCCGGAGGAGGAGAGGGGGTTCAGGGAGATAGTCTCCGTGTTGAAGAGGTACTCCCATGGCGTTAGGTTCGAGCCCGTGGTGATCGAACACGGATCAGCCCTGAGGGAGTTCGTCGAGAAGGGCGCGAGGGAGTGGACATGCCTCCTCTGCAAGAGGAGGATGCTTGTCATCGCCAACAGGATGGCCAAGGAGGTGGGAGCCAGCGCCGTAGTCACGGGCGATTCCCTCGGCCAAGTGGCGAGTCAGACCCTAGATAACTTGGAGGTGGAGAGCAGGTGCTTGGAGAAGCCCGTGCTTAGGCCCCTGATAGGGATGGATAAGGACGATATAGTCAAGCTGGCAAAGGAGATCGGGACCTACGATGTGTCCATATCGTATGACGTTTCCTGTCCGTTCGTTCCCAAGAAGCCGAAGACTAAAGGTAAATGGAGGGATTTTGTGAAGATAGCGGAGAAAGTGGGCGCGGAGGAGTTGTTGCACACATGTTAAGGGGGCTTAGCGGCTTCCGCGTTTCCCGAGCCCTTACGGAGCTCAGTACTCCGCGGAACGCGGCCGGGCTTAACTTCCGGGTTCGGGATGAGTCCGGGTGTGTCCCCGGCCGCTATGGCCGCTCGCCCTCGTAGGGGGGTATTCGCTCTCATTTATAAACTTGAAGGTCGACGTAGGAGTGAGCACGCGGCGAGGTGCCCTAGGAAATGAGCAGGGTCAGACAACTGACTAGAAATTTCGATCCCAAGAGATACGAACCGGAGATATTGAAGTTCTGGGACGAAGCTAAGATCTATGAGAGGCTCAGGGAGGTCAGGAAGGGTAGCAGAAGGTTCCATTTCTTGGACGGCCCCCCCTACCCGTCGTCCGATATGCCTCACCCAGGGACCGTGTGGAACAAAATAATCAAGGACTCAGTCCTCAGATTCAAGAGAGGAGAGGGCTACGACGTTTTGGATAAGCCGGGATGGGACACCCACGGCCTCCCCATCGAGGTCATGACCGAGAAGGCCTTGGGCTTCACATCCAAGAAGGACATCGAGAATTACGGGATAGATAAGTTCGTCCTGAAGTGCAAGGAGCTCGCAACGAAGAACCTAGAGTCCATGACCAAGCACTTCAAGGAGTTCGCGGTGTCGATGGACTGGGAGCACCCGTACAGGACGTTCGAGGACGAGTACATAGAAAGTGCTTGGTGGGGCGTGAAGAGGATATGGGAGAGTGGACGGCTGTATGAGGGAGAGAGGCCCGTTCACTGGTGCCCCCGATGTGAGACCGTCCTCTCCGACTACGAGGTGAGTGAGAGCTACAAGGACCTGATGGATCCTTCAATATACGTCAAGTTCAGGGTTCGGGGGACTGAGAGGGAGTACCTGCTCATATGGACGACGACCCCATGGACTTTGCCTGGTAACGTTGCAGTCATGGTTCACCCTCACGAGAGATACGTTAAGGTCAGGGTAAACGGAGATCTGCTGATCCTAGCTAAGGCTAGGTTGGATGCTGTGATGAAGGAAGCTGGAGTGGAGGAGTACGAGGTCGTGGACGAGTTCGAGGGGCGCGAACTCGAGGGTCTGAAGTACGAGCATCCTCTAGAGGACGTGGTGCCCATCCAGCAGAAGCTGAGAGATGTGCATAGGGTCGTGCTGAGCGAGGAATATGTCACCATGGAGGAGGGAAGCGGGTGCGTGCACAGCGCGCCTGGACACGGTAAGGAGGACTTCGAGGTCGGTAGGAGATACGGTCTGCCCGTAGTGAGCCCTGTGGATGAGAGGGGCAGGTTCACCGAGGACGCCGGTAAGTACGCGGGCCTCCAAGTGAGAGAGGCGAATGGTCTGATCATCGAGGACCTAGAGGAGAGGGGAGCGCTCTTCCACAAGGGGACGGTCATACACAAGTATCCCGTGTGCTGGAGATGCGACACCCCGCTGATAATAAGGACGACGAAGCAATGGTTCGTGAAACTGACCGATTTGAGGGAGAAGCTGCTGGAGGAGAGCGGTAGAGCCAAGTGGGTCCCCAAGTGGGGTGGGGAGAGGAGGTTCAGGGACTGGCTGTTGGGCCTAGAGGACTGGATCATATCGAGGCAGAGGTATTGGGGTATCCCGCTACCGGTATGGAGGTGCGAGAGCTGCGGCCACATAGAGGTCGTGGGCTCCGCTAGCGAGATCGAGGAGAAGGCTGGGATTAAGCTAGAGGATCTTCACAGACCGTGGGTTGACCAGGTCACGTGGAAGTGCCCCAAATGTGGTGGGGTGATGAGGAGGATCCCCGACATAATGGATGTTTGGTACGACTCAGGCGTGTCCTTCTTTGCAAGCGTGGGATATCCTCACAGGAATAAGGAGGTATTTCAGGAGATATTCCCCGTCGACTTCATAACGGAGGGGCATGATCAGATAAGGGGGTGGTTCTTCAGCCTCCTGAGGATGGGGACTCTCCTCTTCAATAGGGTTCCCTACAAATCCGTCCTCATGCACGGCTTCATGTTGGACGAGAAAGGGAGGGAGATGCACAAGCGCTTGGGGAATTACGTGCCACCTCCGGAGATCCTGAAGAACGTCGCCAGGGATACCTTCAGGTTCTTCGTCCTAACCAAGGTACCCTGGCAGGACCTGCGATTCTCTTGGAAGGGACTCAAGGAGATGGAGAGGCGCCTCTCCGTTGTATGGAACGTTTACGTATTTGCCACCACCTACCTGAGGGACAGAGAGCTGGGACGACTCCCCTCGAGGGAGGAGCTTGACCCCGTGAACAGGTGGGTCCTGTCCAGGTTCCACTCCATGATGAAGAATGTCAGGGAGAGCATGAACGAGTATCACCTGCATGTGGCAAGTAACGAGGTCCTCTCCTTCCTGATAGATGACCTGAGTCACTTGTACCTCAGGGTGGCTAGGAAGAAGCTCAGATCTAAGGACAGATCGGTGGCTGATCAATGGGGAGAGGTGCTCTTCTACGTTCTCAGGGAGACCCTGCCGTATCTATCCATCTTCGCTCCTTTGATGGCTGAGAAGATATATCTGGAGTCATTTAGAGGTGAGAACGATCCTGAGAGTGTCAACTTCCTCTTGCTGGCTGATCCGGATGAGGAGATGATCGAACCGGAGCTAGAGACCATGATGGATCACATCAGATCCATAGTTAGCGCTTCGGGATTCGCTCGATCAAGCGCGGGGATAAAGAAGAGGCAGCCCTTGAAGGAGATGATCGTTATGACCGAGAACTCCATGGTGAGAAGGGCCGTCGAGGTCTTCAAGGATGTGCTGATCACCGAGGCCAATGTGAGGGATGTCAGAGTGGGGGAGGCACCGGTAGATGGGAAATGGGCTAGGGCCGATTTCAATGAGGGAAGCGTGTTCCTCAATCTGGAGATGGGAGAGGAAGAGGTTCTGGGTGGCCTCGCCAGGGAACTTACTAGGAGGATACAGCTGATGAGGAAGGAGCTCGGCCTCACCATCGGCTTAGAGAGGATAGAGGTTTACGTGCAGGGTGATGACGACATAAGAAGGGCGTTAGAGAGGCACTACGACGAGATAGCGTGGGACTCTGATGCGAATGTTATAAAATTCGTTAGCGATGAGAGCGAGGTGCCTGGAAGTTCCTTCGGAAAGGAATGGGAGGTAGACGGTAGGAGGGTATTCATATGGGTGAGGAAGGTGGAGTGAGGGTCCACGGCTGGGTCAGCGAGATACGTGACCTAGGAAGGATCAGGTTCATCATCATAAGGAACTGGAAGGAGAAGATCCAGCTAACCCTCAAGAGGGGAATCACCCCAGACGATCTATTTGAAATCACTGACGACTTAACCCAAGAATCGGTCATAGAAGCTGTGGGCGAGGAAGTAGCTGAGAAGAAGGCCAAGGCTGTAGATAGGGAGGTGATCCCGACTAATATAGTCGTACACTCTGTAGCCCATCCAAAGCTTCCAATGGATCCTAACTGGAAGGTCCCAGCCCAGTTACCGACCAGGCTGGATAACCGTCCTTTGGACCTCAGAAGGCCTGAAGTCCAAGCCATCTTCAAGATCGAGGCCTCCCTGATACACGGCATGGAGGAGTGGTTGAGGGAGAACGGATTCCTGAGGGTTTTCACACCGGCCATAATAGGAGCTGCGAGCGAGAGTGGGGCCGAGGTCTTCAGAGTCCAGTACTTCGACAGGGAGGCATATCTGAGGCAGGATCCCCAGCTTCACAGACAGCTCACTATAATAGGTGGGTTTGAGAGGATATACGACCTAGGTGTGAACTGGAGGGCGGAGCTGAGTCACACTCCTAGGCACCTGAGTGAATTCAGATCCATAGCCGTGGAACTGGCGTTCATAGAAAATGAGCAGGACACCATGAGGGTGGAGGAGGAGATGATCAGGGCCGGCATTAAGCGCGTGGTAGAGGAGAGATCCAAGGAATTGGAGCTACTGAACGTTGATCTGGAGATCCCAAAAACACCGTTTCCGGAGCTTAGGTTCCCTAAGGTATACGAAATACTGGAGGAGATGGGGAAGAGTGTGGAGTATGGGGAGGACTACGACACCGAGAGTGAAAGGCTCCTATGGCAGTACGTGAAGGAAGAGTTCGGATCGGACTTCTTCTTCGTTAACAGGTTTCCGTTCAAGGTGAAGCCCTTCTACGTGATGAAGGAGGATGACACTTGGGCGAGGAGCGTTGACTTACTCTATAAGGGGCTGGAACTCAGCTCGGGAGGCCAGAGGGAGCACAGGTACGATGTGCTCGTATCACAGATAAAGGAGAAGGGGATGAATCCCGAGAGCTTGGAGTGGTTCACTAAGTTCTTCGCCTACGGAGCGCCACCCCACGGGGGATTCGCCGTGGGAATAGAGAGGCTCACGATGAAGATGCTGGACCTACCTAACATAAAGGAGGCGGCCCTCTTCCCCAGGGATCCGGAGAGGGTATTGCCTTAATCTCCGCGTGAAATAATCGACGATAGTCGTTCAAACGTAAAATAGGCACAGGAGATGGAACGCCTGAAAATGTGGAATAGAAAGACTCTGGCATTGATGGCAGCGCTGCTATTGCTGTCTCTAAGCTCCCCTAATGCGTACGCCCAGCCATCCACCACCCAACCATCGAATAGCGTTAGGTACAATGGGACGGTCGTAGTTAGAAGCGAGGAGGTACCTGCGTCAATCCGCATAGTGGAGGCCGTGAGCTATTCGGTAATCGTGATGGCGAAGATAGGCGATGCCGGTTACTATGAGCTCGATGAGGGGAATACTACGTACAACACGGTCCTAGTGAATGACACTAACGTGACATTCCTGTTTAGAGGGACTTCAGGGATCTCTTATCCTGTCGGTGGATCCAATAGCATGGCTGGATACGCCCTCGTGGGACCCTTCCTAGTGGAAGCCTCGTCGGATAAGATACTAGAGATCTCCGTTCTATCAGATAAGAGGCCAGCGGTAGAACTCTTGGAGGCTAAGGTGGAAGGGGAAGCGGCTGCCATGATAAGTGGCAACGAGTCTAATGGCTTCTGGGTGCCCTCGCTGGATGGCTGGATATTCAAATTGAACTGGACTGAGGAGGGTGAGCTTTCTGCAGTTCTCATATGCAAGAACAACACGGTTTTCTCGTTCGAAGGTCTGATTAAGCCCTCGGCTAGTGAGGTAGAATTGGAGAACCCCGTCGATCCTTACAGCTACTCTGAGTTCAGTATAAGGGACGGGGAGGTCTCTCTATCTGCCTACGGGTCCTCAGTAAACTTGACTGTAGCGGATAAGCTGCCTATCCGCGACTTTCTCGGGATATACGCCACGGAGAAGGGTAAATACTTGGTGAGAATCCGTAGGATCGGACCCTCCACCTACGCGATCCTGTCTCCCGACCAATGCGACACATGCATCGTCGATGGGCTGACTTACGTGTCTGACCCTAGTTTCAAGTTAGACATAGGACTAGATGCCCCCAGTGAGGGGATCGGAGGTACCTCCGTTGAGGTATCTGTACATCCCGGTGATGCATCAAACCTGACCTTGCTCCTCCCAGGCGGGAGATCCGTACTTCTCAGAAACGAGGGCTTCGACTATCTGCTCAAGTTCAGCCTTCCCCTCCCCAAAAATGAGATAACCGCTTCCATCTATCTCACGGGATCCTCTCAAGATGGGGTTTACGGGATCGAGCGTGAGATGAAGGTCCTCAAGGCTTACGATATCAGGCTACTTAACGGATCTCGTGTCTTCCTAGTCGGGGGGAGGGGAGACCTCCACATCCTAGCGCTAAACGTGGGACCCACCCCGCTCTCCCTGTTGGAGGCCAAGCTCAATCTAACTACCAAGAGAGGCGATGTTCTCTCTCTTAAGTTCCCGCTCTCAATGCAGCTCCAAGGTAATGGGTCTCAGAGGATTATCCTACCGCTTAGCCTACCCGTCGGGGATTACAAGGGTACACTGGAGATCTACGTGAGAGATTCTGATGGGGAGGTTCATGCCATTTCCTTAGGAGAGATCTTGGTGGTGTCCACCAGCGAGGATCCGCTGAATGTCCTCATAGCGATATCTCCTGACCTCCCCAACGTTGGGGACCGGGTGCAAATCAAGGTCACATTCACGACCATGGTCCCTCTTTCGAGGATCCTCGTGACTGTCAACTCGTCCAAGGGACTGGAGCCACTAGCTGATACCTCTAAGTTAGTGGAGGTTGTACCAGAGGGATCGACTAGAGAACTGGCTTTCGCTTTCAGGGCTGCGAGTGTGGGTCCTGCTGCCGTGAAGGTGGTGATATACTACTCCATAGAAGGTGAGACCTCCGAGAGGGTCTTTACGAAGGAGATAAAGATCCCTGTAGGGGGGGTTTCGGGAAGGGCCAGCGTGGAGGTAGATAAGAGCGAGGTTGACGTTGGAGAAAAGGTAAAACTGAAGATAAAGGTCGAGGACATATCCGGCAATGTGACGATAGAGTTCCCG
>WAOH01000161.1 GCA_015521385.1 Thermoproteota archaeon | reverse complement strand
CCCCCGCCGTGGACTTTGCGCGATACCACCAACCCCGCGCGTTCGAGCATGAGGAGATGGTGTCTCACGGTCATCTCACTCAGTCCAACCTTCTCCGATATCTCCGATGGATCGAGAGGGCCTTCGGACGATAGCAGGTCCCAGATCTCCCTCCTCGCCCTTACCTGCAGGACCTTGTAGAGAAACTCGGCGTGATCGGGTTTCCCGGTTGCCAGAGGACCACCATGGTATCCGCGGATGAACTAGGCATTATACTTTACGAGTCGGGGTCACCCAAACTCGGTGTGTGAACCCACCTTAACGGAGTAATTTATATTTCCGTGATAACAATATTATTTTTGATTCTATCGCACATATAAAAACAAAATAATCTGAGATTTCATCAAATTATGAGAAGTCACTGCCCATTAGGCAATATATCGTGAAGCTAATACATATGAACATTTAATTAAGTTTTTAAGTTTGCGAGCCGTCATTGAGTGGGCCTTTACAGGCCCTCCCTAACGTTGCGGGGGATGTGTTTTGGCTGTAGATCCGATGATATCTCTTGGGTCCGGAGTTCACGTGTTCTTCACCCTGCTGATCCTGGCCATATGCGGGTATCTTATAGCTGAGTTGAGGAAGCGCGAACCTGACTACGGCACGGTGTACAACCTCGCGGTGGCCACGGCAGTCCTCCTATGGATAGCTTGGATTACGGCGGGTTGGTACTACGTGCTCTACTACGGGACGGACAAGGCCGTCATAAAGGCGGGAACCATGAATTGGGCGCACAACGTGTTCATGGAGGTCAAGGAACATATATTCTACACGGGCCTGCTCCTCGGCACCCTGCTCCCGATGGCCGTTGCAGCCATGAGGGAGAGGATAGTGAAGGGGCAGGGGAGGCTGATAGTTCACACCGTAGTGGCCCTGATACTCGGAGATCTCCTGCTGGACCTCATGGGAGGAGCCATCTCCATAGCGGCGAAGTACAGCTGGATGGTGAAAGCGGGAGGGTGATGAAATGAGCGCGAGAAAGGAGAATGTCATGTTAACTGCTCTTCTACTGGCCTTCTTAATCGGATCGCTGTACAGCGCGATCCTAGTGGTGGTCAAGGAGGAGTACAGGCCCGTATTCGACTTCCTCAAGAACACCTTCGGTCATCACTGGGTGGGACATGGCATAACCACCCTCATAGTCTTCGCCGTGTTCATATACATCTTCAGGGCGATGGGCGTGGCACTGACGGAGGACAGGTTAATTCAGATACTTTGGCTGGCGATAATACTTAACCTCCTGATAATAGGGGGCTACATGCTGCAGCACTACCTATCTGGCTGATTCCCGGTACCGCACCCTTACCCCTCTTTTTCGCTCCGGAACTCACGGCAGGCGGTATATGTGAGGGACCCCGATAGGGCTAAGCGGTATTAAAACGGGCCGCACGCTTCTGGAGTCTCGAGACGTTCTCTTGAGACATAACGCGGCAGTAGAGTACCATTCACGCAGCAACTCGATCTTACAGGCCTTCCAAATGAGAGGGGGTTAGCATGCCCTAGTCCTGAATCTGCTTCCCTACGATAAGCTCTATCCCTTACTCCCTAGTTCTCTTCCTCAGCTCCTGAGCGAGCTTACCCATCTGATCAACCAGTAGCTTATCTGAACGGAAGCCGATACGTAGGGCTCAATGCACTCGAACAGATCCCGATCCGTGACCCCCGGGAACCCGCACTGAGGCGAGATGGGCATGTTTATCCCCTGTACCCTCGGAGATGGACGATGCTAAGATCTCGCGATCGCTCCAAGGGGTTAGGTCTGGTGGCGATACTCCTACTCGCGCCCGGAATACCGGAGCTGCTAACTGGCAGCACTCCCTTCTGGTTATTCATCAACCCCGTCCACCTCGCCGTTCTAATGATCGCGTATGGATTTCCCGCCTTGCTCCTCAGAGAATACGCAATAGCCCACAATCTCTCGTATGGGAGACTGATGCACCTAGGGATGCTTCAGGGGGTCCTCATCGAGGGACTCATGGTGAATACTTTCTACAGCGATGATCCAGCGAAGATGGGCATGTTCGCCAGCTACGGTAGGTGGATGGGGGTGAACTGGCCCTGGGCCATCTTCCTCACTTTCTTCCACAGCATCTACAGCGTCCTCGTGCCGGTCATGCTGGTCGACTCGATGATAGGTAGGAGGTCTCTCATAGGGGCTAAAGCCGCGTGGTACATGCTTCCCGCTGTGGCATCGGTGGCTGTCCTCTTCAACCTCTCCGAGGAGACCTTCAAGCCCTCGACACCGTATCACCTACTGTCCCTCCTGTTCATGAGCCTCATCCTCTCGTCATTCATGCTTTCTCAGAATGCCCCTCCAGTCGGTGATAAGATCAGATTTCCGGCGAGGGCGCTCTATCTGTTCGCTCCCATTTTCATTGTCATCGCTTTCTACGCCTTGGCCCAGTGGTCCCATCCTCTGGTCTGCATCTCAGCTGGAGTCGTCCTGTATGTCTCCCTGTACAATTCTCTGGTCGGGATCGATGTCTCGGGAACTTGGAGAACTTCGAGGGACATGCTCATCGGAATGATAGTGACGGGACTATTGGCGGCCATACTGGACCAGCAGTATCACATTCTGGTCCCTGTGGCGGCCTTTTCGCTGCTGTTGGTTTTCCTAGGGAAGCGGCCGGGCTGGAGGGCTGCGTGAACCCCCGATGTCAGAATGCTTTATCTTCCCCCTCATGGACAGCGAGCCGGGGCCGAATGCAAGGAGAAGGGAAGAGGCCAGCAGAAGAATGGTCGCCAGGTAGAAGGGATATATCCTGTGGGCAATTCCGCCATTCATGAATAAGATCATCCCAGACGCATTTCCAGAGGCGTGATAAAGGGAGGTAACCAAGAGGCTCCCCTCAGAGGAGTTATAGAGCCACGTGTAGATCACCGATCCCGCGATCGTCACGGCCAGAAACCATGCGAAGTTGCCGTAATTTGAGATCATCTGGCTGTCTTTGATCGAGAAATGGGGCCAGTGCCACGCCCCCCAGAAGATCCCCACGATGATGCTCGAGATCAGGGCGCTGTGCCTCTCTTGGAGGGACGGGAGAGCATACCCTCTCCACCCGATCTCCTCCCAGATATTGGCAATTAAGTTAGCCAGGAGGAGGGGCAGAAAGACGAGGGCCGCGTCAGGAGACTCGTACTCCCCACCCGATGCCACCCACATGAGTATGGCAATCGCTCCAATGAGGAGAGGGAGAAACAGCGCTACCAGCAGCCATACGATTGAACTCCTCCTCGGAACGAGCTGGCCAAACAGGTATTTCATCCCTTCTCCGCTATGTCCGCGTCTGACAGATATTACGGCTGCCAGTGTTGGCGACACGCCCCCTAAAGTCACGAAGATCGGAGTGAACTCAGCCGGGAACAGTCCGTAGGAGGACAGCACCCACGGAGCGTAAAACACTCCCCCGATCGCTAGGACGAGTAGGAAGTAAAGGGTGGGGCCGGAGATGAAACGCATGGAACTCCTTACAGGGAACTCCGGCCACTCTTAACCTTTTGCACTTCCGGAGGAAACGCGAGTTAGTCGCTGTGAGACGCACCCCATCAGATTCGGCCGTGAGTGAGATGTCCCCGTATCGTGGCTCGAGGACCGTAACAAGATGCGCTCGTCTTCGCCCGGGGACCGAGGAGAACGTACTGCCTGGACGGAGGTCGGAGGCAGAGAACCGTTTGCATCCATGTCCTTCCCTTATCGCTATTTACCACCTTTCGAGAGCCTCAAGAGGAGTTTCCGGTAGTAATCTTCTAGGTGATGGACCCCGGTCGAGGGGGCCACGGAGTCGTT
>WAOH01000160.1 GCA_015521385.1 Thermoproteota archaeon | reverse complement strand
ATCCTCTACCAGACCCTCGCCCAGCACGTAGCGAGGGACTACGTGAAGAACTACCTGCCTGATCCGACGTTCTTCCTCGAGGATCTCTCCAAGGTGTCTAAGGCCGGAGGGAGCTGAAGCTCCCCTTCACCCTTTTTCCTCTCCCGCGGGGGGTAGCTTTTGGACCTTAAGACTTACATATTGAGGCGTCTGGCCCTGATGCTGTTCGTCCTATTCGGGATAATCGTGATTACGTTTATCGTGTCTCATGTGATTCCTGCTGACCCGATAGGAGCCATACTAGGGCCACAGGCTCCTCCCGAGCTTGTGGAGAAGGTTAGAAGGGAGTGGGGGTTCGACAAGCCCCTTCCCGAGCAGTTCGTCGACTACATGGTGAACCTGCTCCACGGTAACTTGGGCAAGTCCATAAGGACGAATAAGCCAGTGGCCGAGGACCTCATGAAGTTCTTCCCCGCCACCATAGAGCTAGCGACGGCGGCGATGATAGTCGCCATAGTGATAGGGATACCTCTAGGCATTATCTCGGCTGTCAAGAAGGACAAGTGGCCCGACCACATCTCTAGGATATTCGCCCTCATGGGGGTCAGCATGCCCGTCTTCTGGCTGGGCCTCATCCTGCTCTTCGTCCTCTACTACCAGCTGGGGATATTCCCCGGGCCCGGTAGGCTGGACCCCGGGATCGAGGCTCCACCTAGGATAACCGGCATCTTGACGCTCGACAGCCTGATTACAGGGAACTTCGAGGCATTCACTAACGCAGTGTGGCACCTCATGCTCCCATCATTCGTCTTGGGTTACTACGCCTCAGCATCGATCACCAGGATCACGAGGACGTCCCTGCTAGAGGTGATGACCCAGGACTTCATAAGGACGGCCAGAGCCAAGGGCCTGTCCGAGAGGGTGGTGCTGTTCAGGCACGCCCTTAGGAACGCTCTTATACCCACGACCACCGTCATAGGGATGGCCTACGGGAGCCTGCTCGAGGGAGCGATACTCACGGAGACCATATTCGCCTGGCCCGGATTGGGGAGGTACTCGACAGGCGCGTTCCTGTCCGTGGACTTCCTGGCGGTGATGGGTTCAACCCTGCTGATAGCGGTGATCTACTCGGTGGCCAACTTGGTCGTCGACATACTCTACGCGTTCCTCGACCCGAGGATAAGGTACGCGTGAAGAGGTGTTTCCATGCGTATTGGGGAGAAGGTAAGGGGACTGGTAGAGTATTTCAGGTCCGAGGACTTCAAGATAACGCTCATACTGGTGAAGAAGAGCCCCCTCACGGTCTTGGGGCTAGCCCTCACCGTGTTCTTGGTGCTAGTGGCGATATTCGCACCCCTGATAGCGCCCTACGACCCCATAAAGCAGGACCTGAAGAACAGGTTACAGCCCCCCAGCTGGGAGCACCCGTTCGGTACGGATCAGCTCGGGAGGGACATATTCAGCAGGGTAGTATGGGGATCCAGGATCTCACTCTTCATAGCCCTCATAGTCGTCGCCATCTCCTTCACCGTCGGAACGACCATCGGCATAATCTCCGGCTACTTCGGGGGGAAGGTCGACGAGGTCCTGATGAGGATAACGGACATGTTCATGGCCTTCCCTAGGCTGGTACTCGCCTTGGCCGTCGCCGCCGCGCTGGGACCCGGGCTCTTCAACACCATGCTCGCCATAGCCTTCGTCTCGTGGGTCTACTACGCCAGATTGGCCAGGGCCAGCACCCTCCAGATAAGGGAGGAGGTGTACATAGAGGCGGCTAGGGCGATAGGGGCCAGCGACAGGAGGATACTCTTCCTCCATGTCCTGCCTATGGTCATCGCCCCGGTAGTGGTCCAGGCCACCCTGGACATGGGAGGGACCATCCTCACCGCCGCCGGCCTCGGCTTCCTTGGACTGGGCGTCCAGCCACCCACCCCGGAGTGGGGAGTCATGGTCAGCGAGGGTAGGAGGTTCATAACGGAGCAGTGGTGGGTGTCCACATTCCCCGGCTTCGCGATACTCTTGGCAACGCTGGGCTTCAACCTGCTGGGCGACGGGATAAACGACATACTCAACGTCAGGGCGAGGAGGTGATAGAATGAACGGCAGCGGCAGCGGGAATGGAGAGAACCTCTTGGAGATCAGGGACCTGTACGTTAGATTCCACACCCTCAGGGGCATAGTAAAGGCCATAGACGGCGTCAACTTGGAGGTCGGGTACGGTGAAGTCTTAGGCCTCGTGGGGGAGACGGGCAGCGGAAAGACGGTGACGGGCCTCAGCATACTCAGGCTGCTGGAGCAGAACGCCGAGATCACCGGAGGTGAGATAATATTTCAGGGGAGAGATCTGCTCAAGCTACCCCTAAAGGAGATCCTGAAGATCAGGGGAAGAGACATCTCGATGATCTTTCAGGAGCCGAAGGCTGCCTTAAATCCCGTCATGCAGATGGGGGATCAGGTGGCCGAGTCCTTCTTGGTGCACGAGGAGATATCCAAGAAGGAGGCTAGGGAGAGGGTCCTGGAGATATTCAAGAGGGTAGGCCTCCCCGACCCCGAGAGGGTGTACAAGAGCTATCCTCACGAGCTCAGCGGGGGGATGGCCCAGAGGGTCGTGATATCCATGGCGCTCGCCCTGAAGCCGAAGCTGCTCATAGCCGACGAGCCCACCTCCGCTCTGGATGTGACCATACAGGCGCAGATAATGGACCTCTTCCGCGAGCTGATCAACGAGATGGGAACCAGCGTCATCTACATAACACACGACATGGCCCTGGCTGCGGAGATAAGCGACAGGATCGCGGTGATG
>WAOH01000159.1 GCA_015521385.1 Thermoproteota archaeon | reverse complement strand
GCACTATGTCCTTGGGCTTGAAGTCGGAGGCCCTATCGTAGTAGACCCTAGCTCGGGATGTGCCATCGTCTAGGATCAGGTAGTTCTCTATCACGTTTATGACAACCCCTATTATTGCCACCTCGCCCTCCCTCACCTCTCCGATCCTTATCCACTTCAAAGTGAAGCATCCTCCCTACAGGAAATCCACCAGTTTTCTGGCAACGGGCCTCTCCTTGCTCTCCTCCTTCTCCCTGCTCCTCGTGGGCTTCGATCCAGTGCTGGCGATTTCCTCCCCTTCAGAGATTTCCTCCCCTAGGACGGCTTCAAGCGTGTTCAGCGGGCCAGTCTCCTCGTCCTCCCTGAAGAGGGACCTTGCCTCCGCCTCCAGCACCTTTATCCTCTGGGACAGGTATCCCCTGATCCCGTACTCGCGCATGAGGGTGAGGGTGGGCTCCAGATACTTCAGCACGGTTCCCTTATGCACGGTAAGCTGTATGGGTCCACCGCACACGAGGCATCTACCGGAGAGCGGCGGTCTCCTGTACTTGGCGTTGCACTTGGTGCACCTGAACGTCTGCTGGCCGAACTTCCTCAGGTTCCCGACTATGTCCCTGATGAAGTGAGAGGATATCGCTCTGGAGAGGGCGTCCATCTTGTCTACGGCTTTTATCCTCTCCTCCAAGGAGAAGTGGGCCCTCATCTTATCCTCCATCTTATTCAGTCTCCTGTACATGGTCTGAAGGGGGCCCCTGTAGGCGTGTGAGGTCGGTACTGAGTAGCCTATTTCCGGGTACTTCACACCCCTCGCCAGCTCCGTCTCCACCGTTGGCACCATATCCTTCAGCTTGCCGGGATCCTCATAGCGGTAGGTGGCTTCGTAGAACTCCGGCGGGAAGGAGGTCACCACCTCCATGTTGTAAACCTCGTCGTCAATGTACTCAGGATCCACCCTAGTCACCATCAGGAGGGGCGCGTCCTCCCTACCTCCTGGAGTTGACGGGAGGAAGTCCCGGGAGAAATTGATGAGACCGTCCAGGGCGAGCATTATGGAGTCCTCATCCCCATCTATATTTCTTCTCTTGGCCGCGTGAAGGAAGGGATGCGCGTAGAGGACGTCGGCGTCAGTGAAGCCGATTATCCTTGCCACATTCGCCACGAACGTGTGGGGCGAGATGGTGAGGACCAAGTGCCCCACCAAGTCCTCCTCGCTCTTCAAGTTGTAGAAGGGCTCCAGGCCATACACCTTCTCCAAGAGCTCATCCACGTATTTGGAGACCTTGTAAAGGTACTTGGCTGCCTCCCTAGGTATTATCATGTCCTGCACCTTCAGCTCGAGGATCTGGTCCTCACTCACCAGCTCCTCTCCGTGGATATCGTGGGTGTAGCCCAGCTCCCTCAGCTTCGAAACGGGGACCCCCGCTTCCTTGGGCTTGAAGTGAGTGAGCGCCGCGTTGACGGCATCGAACCTGATGGTCCCATCTTTGAAGACGTAGAGATCGTATTTCCCTCTCAGTATCCCCTTCTCTATTATCTCGGGAGACTTAGACCCGCTGGTCAGCCCTTTAACACCCTTAACTTTCTTCAGGATATCCACGGATTCTCCGAGGTTGGAGAGGGCCCTGTCGACCTCCTCCCTTATGTTCAGGACCACCTTAGCGTAGGGAACTGGATCGGCATTGGGGTGGTCCCTGCACCTGCCGTTGACCCTCTTGCCGCATATGGGACAGAACATGAGTGGAACGGTCCTCGTCCCGCATTTGGGGCATCTGTAGCTCGTTGTCTTTGTACCGCAGCTGGGGCAGATCCTCTGGGCTACCTCAACCTCCACCCTGCCCTGATTGTAGGCGGCCTCCATCGAGCGGGTCATTCCCTTTAGGCCGCCCACCGGGAAGAGCAGGTTTACTGGAGGCTTCATTTTCCTGGGTTTAGCCTTCTCAGGTCTTCCGACCCTCATACCAATCTTAGTGGGTCCTTTAGGCATTATCTCGACATCCAGGTGCTCGTTGAGGAACCTTAAGGTCTCGTAGTCCGAGATCTCGTCCGTGTCCGGCTGGGCTGGGATCTTAGATGCCAGGTATTCCAGAAGGGACGCGTCGTCCCCTTCCACCCATAGCATGTCCATAGACACCCTGTGGGGGATCCCCAATCTCTCCAAGATGTCCTTGATCTCTTTACTAACCCTCAGGGAGATCGCTCCATCGGATCTGGTGCCCTCTCTGATCGCCTTCAGCAGTGCTAAAAGTTCACTGACCCTCACATGCTCCCAGTAGTAGGTGTATCTGGGATGGAGGGGGATCCCGAACTTCTTGGACAACTCCAAGGCCTCCAAGAACGAGATCCTCTGCCATCTCCCAACTGGGGGATCCAGTCCAAGCTCCTCAGACCTCCTCTTCAGGATGGAGTACCACCACTCCTCCACCCAAGCCGAGGGCAGGAGCTTGTGATTATTCTCCAAGAACTCACCGAAACCTATGAGAACATCCCCCAAGTGCAGGATCTTCTCCACAGAGCCGACCAGCTCCCTAGCTTGATCTGGATCGTCCACCCTCAGCACGCTTCCGTCCGTGAGCCTGACCGTGGGTCCCTCTATCCAGTCCACCGGCATGACCACGGCGCTCTTTCCGGGTCTCTCGATCCTGACCTGTGTGCCCACGGCCACGAAGCTGTCGAGCAGGTACATGGTCGCCGGGTTCATCCCGATGCTCGCGAGTCCCGTGTTCCTAGATCTCCCGTACCTCAGCCTGAAGCCACCGATCCTAGATGGATGAGCCAGAATCGGTCTGCCCATGACAGCGTCCTTCAAGTATTTGTATGAGGGCTCGACGACGGGGCAGCCATCTTCCTGCTCTCCCTCACCACCCTTCTCTTCCTGCCCGGCATCCTCGCCCAGCCATCTCCAAGCGGAGTCGTCGAAGTCCTCTATTGAGCTCTTTAACTGCTTAATGATCTTCTTCAGCTTCTTGGCCTTCTGTATGACACAGTCGTTGATGACCAAGACTGCTCCTCCCCTTATCCTGTTGGTCTCCACTCTGGGGAGATTCCTGAAGGAGGAGACCTCCTCTTTCTCGGTGGGGGGACCGGTCACCTCT
>WAOH01000158.1 GCA_015521385.1 Thermoproteota archaeon | reverse complement strand
TTTTAGGGTCCTCACCGGCTGAATAGTCACTAAGACCTGCGGTTGAGCTCGAGACGATCCCCAGAGCTCAATATCGTCGGAGACCGGAACCGCACCGGCGTCAAGGGTGCCTCCGAGACTCGGCTCGGGGGTCACATCTCCGGTATGTAGACCCTCACCGATCCCCTGTCCTGATACGCGTTGAATATCCCTCCCGCCTTCCTTACCCCACTCACGATCGACTCGAAGAACTCCTCAGGGGACATCCCAAGCTGCTCAGCCGATCTGACCACCTCACCAGCTCCCCTGACCCAGAACGTCACCATCCCCGTGTAGACGCCCAGCCTCAGGTGGGTGGGGACGGGGTTGCCCATGGGGAGGAAAGCGTAACCCTCTGCCCTCCTACTGGGCAGGAACCCCAGCTTCTCCATCTCCTCCACTAAATCCGATATCAGGCTCTCTAGGTCCTTGGGGTCGAGATAAGCGTACATCTCCACCCCTATCAGGAAGCTCTCGTAGTCCATCTCAATCTCGGATAGGGGAGGGATCACCATAAAAATGCACTCAGAGGGGGAGGAGGTCCAGCATGAGCCCGAATCCTAGGAGCAGGCTCACCACCAGGTTCACATTGAAGGCCTCGGCGTACCCCCCCTTTCTGGCTAGGTAATGTTGATAGCCCAAAAGCACGGCCGTGAGGACCACCGACAGCGTTGAGAACACGCCATTGAGCGCGCTAGCTAGGAGGACCAGAACGGTGCCCATGTGCAGCAGGAGCGAGAGGTCCAAGGCGACCCTCTCACCGAAGCAGGCCGGCACGGACTTGATCCCCAGCCTCCTGTCTATATCCACGTCTTGGATCGCGTACACCATGTCGAAGCCCGAGACCCACATCGCCAGGGCGATGGCGTACCCCCAAGGTAGGTCGGAGACGCTGTTCGACATGGCTATTGCTCCGGCCAGCGGAACAGCCCCCAAGACGGCACCGAGGTGGAAGTGAGGGAAGCAGTGGATCCTCTTCGCGAATGGATAGGTGATCTCAGCGAGTAGGATGGGGAAAGCAAGGAGGAAGGCCAGCCAATTGAAGTAGAGGGCGCTTATGGCGAATACTGAGGAGAACAGTACCATGAGGAGGAGCACCGTCGTGGGCCTCGCCTCACCGGTGACGAGGGGCCTGTCGGCGGTTCTAGGGTTCAAGGCGTCCAGATCCCTATCGAAGAGATCGTTGGACAGCAGAGCGACGGACCTAGCGGAGAAGAGAGCGATGCCTATCATCAGGGCGTCCAGCCAGTCATTCAGCCCGAACATCAGGGCTCCGACGTAGGCGAACGGGAGGCTGAAGAGCGTGTGATGGATCCTGAGCATCCTGAGGTAGGTCCTAAATCCCAAGCTCGGACCACCTCTCATCGACCCTCTTGGCCACTTCGGGATCCGGACTGACGGGCTCGGGCCAGTCCCTCCCTATCTCCTCCCTGAGCTTCCTAGTCGCGTCCACTATCATCTTCCCCCCAAGCCTGGGAGCGACGCTCGCGTGATCCAGCTCGTCTGCCACAGCGTTCTCCACGATCTGCACATCCCTCTGCGGGTCGACGGTCGAGGCAACGGCGTACATCACCTGGTTCAGGTCGTGCACATCCACATCGTGGTCGACCACCACCACCATCTTTGTCAGGGAGAACTGCCCCAAGCCCAGGAGCCCCATGGCCACCTGCCTCGCGTGGCCGGGGTACCTCTTCCTGATGGACACGATGGCGAGCCCGTGGAAGAGACCGTACTCCGGCAGGTTCAGGTCCACCACCTCGGGCATGAGCATCCTCACGAAGGGCAGGAACACCCTCTCCACTGCCTTTCCGAGGACGGCGTCCTCCAACCAGGGGTAGCCCACGACGGTGGCGTGGAATATCGGATCCTCCCTAGTGTACATCCTCTCCACCCTGAACACGGGGAACGGAGCTGGGGGCGTGTAATAACCCATGTGATCGCCGAAGGGCCCCTCGATGCGGGTCTCGCCGGGTGGAACGACACCTTCCATCACTAACTCGGCTGAAGAGGGTATTAGCAGTCCGTTCTCTCCCCTAGTGACCTGTACCGGCCTTCCAGCCATGACACCGGCGAAGAGGTAGCTATCTATCCCCTCGGGCACCGGGGCGACTGCCGTGAAGGCCACGGCCGGATCGACACCGACTGCCACCGCCACGGGCATCTCCACACCGTGCTTCTCATAGTAGGCCGCGCCCCTCTTGTGTACATGCCAATGCATCCCCGTGAGCGCCTTGCCCATTATCTGCATCCTGTAGACCCCGAAGTGATGTATTCCAGTTTCCGGATCCCTCGTGATGACGATGGGGAAGGTGAAGAACCTACCGGCGTCCTTGGGCCACGTCCTAATTGCTGGCACCTTTTCCAAGTCAGGTTCGCTCCACTCATTGCTCCTCCATGGGGCCTTGGACATCTTGGGCAGGTACTTGCCGAAGCTCGCGGCCTCCCTCAGGGTCCTGACCTTCTCCCCTAGGGTGAGGGGAGGTGGCCCCTTGGCGAGTTTGGTGAACCTCTCACCCGCCTCCTCCAGTCTACTGACCCCCAGAGCCAGTTTAACCCTCTCCAGCTTCGAGAATAGGTTTCCAGCGAGTCTCCAACCCTCGAAGCCCTCCAAGTTCTCGAAGAGCAGGGCGGGTCCGCCCCGCGCGACCCTCCTCAGGATCTCAGCCACTTCCAGCTCCACGCTGACTGGAGCCTTCACCTTCTTGAGCTCCCCTCTCCTCTCGAGCTCCTCAAGAAAGCCTCTGAGATCCTCCAACTTCCATTCCCGCGTGATAGTCTCCCTCTAAATTAAGTGTTTGTCGACCACCTTCACCACCCCTTGACATCGCTCCGAGCGGGGGAAGGGTGATCAGTGAACTCCAAACAGGACATCCAATGTATTTCCAAGACCTCCATTTTCCCCCAAACTAATGGTGCGTTCCCCACTTCTGCATTCAAATTCATCGCCGTCAATACGCCCGATAGGCTCCAATTTCAGCTTCCTTTCGGTGGAACAACTATCTTTTATCATTTTTATGGCGAGGTGAGGGAGGAGGGAGGTAACATGAGGCGGCTCCTCTACCTGCTAGCTCTCGTCGTGGTCGTCTTGGTGGCCTACGCCCTAATGCCCAAGCAGCGGAGTCCCGTAACGGCTGCCACCATACAGGGAGGGATCAGCACGCTCGACCTGATGGAGGGTAAGGCCGAGTGGCTCAAAGTTATGAGGTTCGACAAGCCCTTGGACGTGGCTCAAGCCCTGTCGAAGGGCGAGGTCGATGTGGCCGTCATAACCTCGGAGATGTACGCGAAGTTCGCCCTCTCCTCAAAGAAGGAGCTGAAGATAATCGCCGCCGAGATGCTGCAGAACCAGGCGGTGGTGGGGATGAGCGACCTTCAGGATCTGGAGGGCAAGAGGGTTGGCGCCACAACGGCCAGCGGGACGTACGCGATGTTTCAGGCCTACACCAAGCTAGCTGGCGTGAAGGGCTACGAGGTGGTGGACATGCCCCCTCCCCAGCTGGTGGCAGCCCTCGGCAGGGGCGACATAGATGCCGCGGTGGTCTGGGAGCCAATGGCCTCCAAGCTCATCGCCAAGGGGTACGAGCATGTCGATTTCACCGACCTAGCGGAGAGGTACATGGGCAAGCAGCCGGTGATGCTGGTGTGGGTCGCCACGGAGGACTTCCTGAGCAGACCCGACGATGTGAAGGCCTTCCTCGAGCTGAGGAATAGGGCGGCCCAGCGATGGAACGAGGAAGCACCCTCGATCCTCAAGAAGCTCTACGGCCTGAGTGACGATGAGGTAAGCACGCTCATGGCGAGGGTGAGGATATGGACAGGTGGTCTGGAGGAGGCGAGGGAGGGCATAATCTCCGCTTGGGAGCTGGCTCGCCAGGGCGGATACCTGAAGGTGAGCGAGGATGCTCTGAGGGAACTCGCGTCTAAGGCCTTCTGGGGAGGCTGATTCCCTAGTCCCTCTCCTTTTCCGAACCAAACCCTTAAGAGCCTTCTCGATGGTTGCTCCCGTTGGTGAGAGGTCAGGCACCATGACTCGGGGAGGGAAGGAGGCCAGCAGGGGACATGAGATAGCTTTCAGGGCCGGCAGAATACTCGCCAGCCTCTTCGTACTGGCGATCTGGATCTCAGCATCGGCGACGGGCATGCTCCCCGGTCCCGTGGAGGTGGTGGCATACCTCCTCAGCATGGAACCCGAGGAGGTAGCGCCCCAGGTGCTCAAGACCCTGTACAACAGCATAACCGGATTCTCCCTGTCGTTTCTGGCCTCCATGGTCCTTGGCCTCCTCTCCCACAGGTTACCCCTGATCAAGGGGTTCTCGGAGGCCCTCTCCGAGATATTCAATAGCACCTCCGCTCTGGTCTGGTCCCTGGTGCTGGTCGCCACCTTGGGCGTGCTGAGCCCCCTTCCGCCGATACTCGTCGTCGCGGCCGTGACGCTTCCCCATGTGCTCACGGCAACGGTATCTGCGCTGTCCTCGGCTGACCCGGGTCTGCTGGAGGCCGTCAGATCGGTGGGGGCCAAGCCGTCAGACGAGTTCTTCGAGGTGATCCTGCCCAGCTCGGTCCCTCTCTTGGCCTCAGCCTCTAGGGTAGGGCTGGGAACCGCCCTGAGGATAAGCGTCGTGGCGGAGGCCTTCGGATCTAGTGGGGGAGTGGGCTACATGATAATTAGGAGCTACAACCTGGCTGATGCCTCTGGAGTACTGGCTTGGTCCCTCGTGCTGATCGCTCTCGTCTTGGGACTGGATCAGCTTGTCCTCAAGCCCCTGGAGAGGAGGGCTAGAAGATGGCTGGAGTGATGCTCGAAGTCTCCTCGGTGTACAAGAGCTTCTCTGAACCGGTCCTAGTAGATGTAAGCCTTCACCTGAATGGCGGCGAGGTCCTTGGAATCGTGGGGCCCAATGGTTGCGGGAAGACCACCCTCCTGAGGATAATGGCCGGGCTGGAGTCACCCGATAAAGGGAGCGTCAGGAGGGAGGGGAAGGTCGGCATC
This sequence comes from Thermoproteota archaeon, assembly GCA_015521385.1. Lineage (GTDB taxonomy): Archaea > Korarchaeota > Korarchaeia > Korarchaeales > Korarchaeaceae > Korarchaeum. The sequence goes on along the minus strand of WAOH01000158.1, from coordinate 8,924 downwards.
GTGTTTCAGGAGGACAGGCTCCTCCCTTGGAAGACCCTCTGGGAGAACGTGGCCTTGGGGCTGAAGTACCACGGGATCAGGGGGGAGGAGCTCACCAAGAGGGTCAGGGATTACTCGAGCATGGTCGGGCTCACCGACTCCGACCTGTCGCTCCACCCAAGGAAGGCCAGTGGCGGAACTAGGAGGAAGGCGGCCCTCGCCAGAGCCCTGGTCCTCGAGCCGGAGATACTCCTCCTCGATGAGCCGTTCACCGGACTCGATGTCAAGGCTCGGACCTCTCTCAGGGAGGCCCTCAACTGGATCTGGGACGAGTACGGACTCTCCACGGTGATAGTCTCCCATCAGCTGGAGGAGCTCCTGCCCTTGGCCGATAGGGTCTACGTCCTCACTCCGAAACCGGCCAGAGTAGCTGAGGAGATAGATCTGAGGGGCATGGATCTGGAGAGGAGGTTAGAGAGGGTGAAGGAGGCCCTCCTTCGCATATTATCTAGATCCGGGACGGGGTGATCTGTTCCCCGCCAACCACCAGATGACTGGGATGATCGCCACGACAGCCGTGCCGATTCCCGTGGCCATGAACTGGGAAGCTCCGTCCTTGAAGTATATGTAGGCGCCGCAAACGTCCATCACCGCGTGCAGCAGGGACGGACCCGCTAAATTCCATCCGAAGTAGTAGTAGGCTGCCAGAACCATGCCCGCCACGAAGACGGACAGCAGGTGCATCGCCACCACCTCGGAACCGTATCTGGCTACCAAGAGGTCTATAGGAAGGTGGCTGAGGGCGAAGAGTAGGGAGCTGACAGAGGCGGCGACCCAGAACTTCCCCCTCCCCTCGAAATCCGATGCCGTCATGGAGAAGTAGTAGCCCCTATCCACCAGCTCCTCCGCGGGACCGACGACGAGGAACAGGTGGAGCGTGCCCAGGAAGTCGAGGGCTGGCTCGCCGCCCATCGCCAAGTGTAGCGATAGCAGGGCCACCGAACCCAGAGCGGCGAGGGAGAGCGACTCCCTCAACCCCCTCGTGGAAACGCCCACATCCTCCCAGGAGTCACCGAACCTCCTCAGGAAGAGGTAGACGAGACCAAAGGAGACCACAAGCTTGACCACGGACTCCACGAGCAGGGGAAGCGGCTCGGGAGTCAGGACACCCCAGCCGAGGATCCCGGTTATGTAGCGGTAGGGAGTCCATATCAGGATGAAAGCGACGAAGAGTTCTAGGGATTTGACTAGGCCCTTCCTCACTAGGTCACCGGGGGATCGGGTAGCGGCATAATAAATCGTGCACGATCGCACGGGAGCGTCGCAATCGCGCATCCCAAGCGCGACCACGCGGATCTGAAGGGAATCCCGCGTGGAGCGTCCCTGAGGGTCCTCATCGAGGTGAATCCAACGTTTCGCGTTCGGTCGTGGGGGCGCGTTACCACGGACCGATCAGAATTAATTTAGACCCGCCACTAGAACTCGATCTCCGGCATGAGGGTCTTCGGGACATCGGGATTCAGGGGATACGTGAACGAGAAGCTCAGCCCCCTGAATGTGCTTAAGCTGGCCCTGGCCTTCTCCTCATTCCTGTCCGGTGACAGGATAGCAGTCGGAAGGGACGCCAGGCTGGGAAACAGGGTGATCCACCCGATCTTCGTGTCCGGACTCCTCGCAGGCGGAAGCGACGTGATCGACTTCGGTCTCACATCGACTCCGGCCCTGCTCCACGGGATGAAGGGGAGGAGCGCGGGAGCTGCCATGATAACGGGGTCTCACACTCCCCCGGACATACACGGGATCCTCCTCTTCAGGAGGGACACGGCAGAGATCTTCGGAGGTGAGGAGAGGGAGATAGAGGATATATTCAAGGGGGAGAGGTTCCAGCTGGCTGCACTGGATGATCTGGGTGAGGTGGAGGCGGAGGATGCCCTTCCCAGCTACAGGGAGGACGTGAGGAGGGAGTTCCCGACCCTGAGTGGCGAGATAGTTCTGGACTCGGGCCATTCCCCCGCGGTAAGGGACTTCCTCTACGTGCTGAATGACCTCGAAATCAGGGTTCTGAACGGCGAGGTAAGGGGTGACTTCCCCAACAGGCCCCCGGAGCCGGATCGGAGATCGCTGGAACTGCTCGGGAGGATCGTCAGGGAGGAGGGTGCGATGTTCGGCCTATCACTTGATGGGGACGGGGACAGGGCCATCTTCGTCGATGAGAGGGGAGGGATCGTTCCTCCTGACAGGCTGGGAATCCTCTTCGCCCTGGAGGAGGCCAGGAGCAGGGGAATAAGGAAGGTGGCGTGCCCCGTCAACACCACCGGCGCGGTGGAGATCCTGAGGGAGTATGGGATCGAGATCGTCTACACCAAGGTGGGACCACCCGCCATGGCCGAGGCCATACTGGAGAAGGGGGCTGGTTTCGCGTTCGAGGAGTCGGGGAAGTACATCTGGCCGGGGAACATCCTGTACGGGGATCCGGTCTACGCCACCGCCAAGCTGCTACAGATCTTGGACGGAGAGGCCCTCTCGAGATCGCTCTCGTGGATACCCGAAAGGCACACTAGGAAGGGCGCGATACCATGCCCGGATCCCCTGAAGGAAAGGTTGTTATTAGAGATCGAAGCGCTGATCGAGCCGGTGGGAGATCTAATCAGGATAGACGGCGTGAAGGTGCTCCTAGACGACGGGAGCTGGATGCTCTTCAGGCCCTCCGGGACTGAACCGGTGTTCAGATATCACGTGGACGCCCCCACGAAGGAGAGGGCGCTCGAGCTCGAGAGAAAGGCCCTGTCGCTGATCAGGAGTGCAGGGAAGGCTGCAGGACTTGAGAACCTTAATTAAGATCCAGCAGCCCTTAACTCGGTGGTCTGCTTGAAGGGTTACGGCCTGATACATTGGGTCGATCTCTCATCGGGTGATCAAAGACGTGAACCCGTTCCGGATGATCTGGCTCTTAAATTTATAGGTGGCAAGGGTCTCGGAGCAAAGCTGCTCTACGACATGACCGATGAGAGGACCGACCCGCTGAGCCCCGACAACCCCCTCATATTCGCCATAGGTCCCTTCACCGGGACTGCCGTCCCCTACTCGGGCAAGGGGACATTCATCTTCAGATCCCCCCAGACGGGGATAATAGGAGAGTCCGTCGTGGGAGGAACCTTCGGAGCCGCCTTCAGGTGGGTGGGCTACACCGCTCTCGTGATAAAGGGGAGGGCCGAGAAACCCGTTTACCTCGTCGTCAGGGAGGACGGCGTCGAGGTCAAGGACGCCAGCCATCTCTGGGGGAAGACCATCTACGAGACCGAGGAGACCCTCAAGAAGGAATATGGGCGAAGCTCCGTCGCCTCAATAGGTCCCGCCGGGGAGAACCTGGTGAAGTACGCTGTGATAGGTAACGAGAAGTGGAGGCAGGCCGGTAGGACCGGCGGCGGGGCCGTCATGGGTTCCAAGAAGCTGAAGGCGATAGTAATCGACTACGATACCATGAAGTGGGACGCGGCAGACCCGGACGGTGTGAGGAAGTACACCTCGGAGGAGATCATACCCAGGGCCAGGGAGGAGCTCAAATCGTACTTCGAGAAGGGGACCACCGGATTGGTGGAACTGGCCAACGAGTGGGGCTTCTTCCCGAGCTACTACTGGTCCAAGGGCAGCGTCGAGGGGTGGGACAGGATAGCCTGGGAGGCCATCGAGAGGGAGGTGTTCGTGCACGCCAAGGGGTGTTTCGGCTGCCCGACTCCATGCGGGAGGTACAGCAAGGTCAGGGAAGGGAAGTACGCGGGAAGCGAGGTCGAGGTGGAATATGAGACGGTCTACTCGATAGGCGGGCTAGCCGCTGTCACCGACATAAAGGCGATCGTGTGGCTGAACGACCTCATCGATGGGCTGGGCATGGACACCATAACGATAGGCAACGTCTTCGGGTTCGCCATCGAGGCCTACAAGAGGGGCAAGCTGGATCCCGGCTTCAAGCTCGATTACAACGAGCCAGAGTCCCTGTACGAGCTCACCAAGATGATCGCGGAGAGGAGGGGCGTGGGGGACGTGCTGGCCGAGGGAGTCAGGGCCGCGGCGGAGAAGCTGGGCCTTCAGGACCTGGCGATACACGTTAAGGGTCTTGAGCCAGCTGGCTACGATCCAAGGACCCTCAAGAGCATGATCCTCAGCTACGGTGTCTCCTCTAGGGGGGCCTGCCACCTCAGGCTCACCGGCTACTTCGCGGACATAAAGGGACTCGGAGGGGACAGGAAGTCCGTCACCAGGGAGAAGACGGAGGTGCTCGCCGATCTGGAGGAGAAGGGTGTTCTCGAGGATTCCTTCGTGATATGCAAGTTCACTAGGACCCTCATAGACTGGGAGCAGATGGCCAAGTACTACACACTCATAACCGGCAGGGAGACGAGCGTGCCCGATCTAAAGACGGCGGCAAGGCGCATAATAAACCTGGTGAGGATGTATAACGTGAGACTCGGAGTCAGGAGGAAGGACGACAGGCTGCCCAAGAGGCTGTTCAGGGAGGCCTTCGTCCACGAGGGCGAGGAGAGGAGGATAACTGAGGAGGAGCAGGAGAGGTTCTTGGACTATTACTATGAGATCAGGGGATGGGACAAGGATGGGGTCCCGAAGGAGGAGACCCTGAAGGAGTACGGCCTCATCTGAGGTCGTCTTTCATCCTTTTTATTTTACCGCTCGATCGAGAGCTATAACGGAATTCCGCGCATCACAATGAGTGGAAGGGAAGTGATGTACAGGAGAGACTACCCCCTCTCGGCTACCGTGCGATCATGAACTCCGAAAAAGAAGTGTAGGAGGCTTTATCTCCCGCCCCTTTCTTTGGAGAGCCAGTCCTTGACCAGCTCCATCAGCTCCATAGGTATGAGGAACTTGGTGGCCTCGGAGGACCCTATCACCTTGAGCCCATCCAAGTACTGGAGCTTCATCGTCTTCTCATCCAGCGCCTTGGCGACCTCGTCTATGGTCTTGAGGGCAAGAGCGTAACCCTCAGCCTTGAGTATCTGAGCCTGCCTCTCACCCTCGGCCTTCAGGATGGCCGCCTGCTTCTCTCCCTCGGCCACCTTTATCGCAGCCTCCTTCCTACCTTCGGCCTCCGTCACCATTGCCCTCCTGTTACGCTCGGCCGCCATCTGCTTAATCATGGCCTCCTGTACGGTCTTGGGCGGTAGGATCTCCCTGATCTCCACGTTGGTTATCTTGACGCCCCAGCGCTCCGTCACCTCGTCCAGCTTCACCCTGAGTATGTTATTTATCTCGTCCCTCTTGGCCAAGACCTCGTCCAGCATCATCTCCCCTATCACGGCCCTCAAGGTCGTGGTGGCTATGCCTATGGCCGCTCCCTTGAAGTCCGAGACGTTGAGGACGCTCGCCATTGGATCGACCACCTTGTAGTAGACTATGAAGTCGATGTCCGTGGGGGCGTTGTCCTTTGTTATGCACGTCTGGTGTGGCACGTCGAAGTAGCTCTCCCTCAGGTCTATCCATAATATCTGATCGAGTATGGGTATCCTGAACACGATTCCCGGCCCCTTCACCCCTAGGAACCTGCCTAGCCTCAGGATAACGAGCCTCTTGTACTCGGGCACTATCTTTATGGCCGATGCTATGAACAGGATCAGGATGAAGACGACAACTGCTATAAGAAATTCGGATAGGCCCAGGACCACCGCCTGAATCATTCTCTCACCACCTTGACCTTGAAACCCTCGATACCCACGATCCTCACCCTCTCCCCCTTGTCTATGCTCTCATCGGAGAAGGCCGTCCACAGCTCAGATCCCACGAGGACAACTCCCTCCTTATCGGGCCTTATGGCCACCTTGACAACCCCAGTCTTCCCTATTATGTTCTCAGGGCTTAGAGGACTGGTCCTCTTGGCCAAGATCTCTCTTATCTTGTACAGGTAGAACCCGATGAGGCCGGAGAAGGCCACCAAGGCCACAATTACCGCCTCTACACTGAGGGTGGGCGCTATCAGGGGACCCGACTCGTACACGAGCAGCAGGCCTATGGCGGAGATCACCGCGCCGGTGAGTGCTAGGAGCCCGTGTCCCGTCTTCAACTCGAGGAATATGGTCGCGGCTCCCATCACCATGAGTATTATGGCCGCCAGACTCGCCCCTATGAGACCGAAGGCGTAGAGCCCCAGGACTATCATTATGGTGCCGCTGGCCTCCATCACGAAGGTGGGGTGCGTCAGCCCCAGCAGGAGGAGGATTATCCCCAAGATGAATATGACCCATGCGTTCAGGGGATCGGTTATGATGAGGAGAAGAGATGTCCTAATGTCCGGGTAATATTCCTCGATGTCCTTGGACCAGCCGATCTTCTCCAATGCCTCAAAGGAATTCTTAGCCATGCAATCGGCTATCCCGTACCTCACGGCCTCCTCCGCAGTTAGGGCCAGATTCTCCTTGACGAACAACTCTGCCGCAGTGGAGTTCTTCCCAGAAACCTCTGCCAGGCTACGCATCCAGCTCGCCAGTGCGTTCACGACCTTCTCATCCTTGGGTCTCGGTTCGGCCGCCCCTATGGATGACCCGGGTCCCATGCACACCTTATCCGCGGACAGGGCGATGAAGGCGCCTGCCGAGAACGCCCTCCCGCCAGACGGAATGTACACCGCCACCTTCAGCGGAGACGAGCTTATGGACCCGACTATCCGCTCCGTCGATTGGAGGAAACCTCCGTCGGTGTTGAGGACTATGAGCACGCTCAGGCCTCGTCTCTCCGCGAACTCCAGCCCCGATACGATGTACTCCGCAACACCCTCTGTTATGGTACCATCCACTCTCATAACGAGGGTCCCACCGCTGCCGAGGGCATTCACGAGGGGAGGGGCTAGCAATAGTACCAACAGTATTATGAGTGACGACCTTCTCATGGCTCCTACTCATAAACGATGGGTACGGGAATTTAACCATTGTTTCCGCCTTGCCAGCTCCATCCTAACCCACGGCGCGGCGACTAGCTGAGCGACATTCGCGCGATTAATGGGACAAAAATTGCTCTCTATTAGCAGAAGATTTGTCGTTATGACTACGGACTCACGTGCGTCTGGGCGAAGATGGATCCCTCGTCCCGAGAGACCGTACAAAGATCCGGAAAAATCTTTTTGCTGGGAAAGGGAAAAATACATGATCTATCCAAGCGTATGCTCCCGTGTCTGAGGTCAAGATTTATATTTGTCAGATTTTAGGGCTTATCTAACCACACTGGGTGTTCTGGATGAGTGGGAAAGATTGGGTAATCGTAATAGTCCTCCTGATAGTGGGGCTCCTCATAGGGTATTTTGCCGCGGGCCCCGGTAAGGCCACCACGGTCACTGTGACCCAGACCTCCGTCAAGACCGTAACGGTAACAAAGACCGCTGGTGCTCCTCCACCCACTACCACGACGAAGACGACCACGACCCAGCCCAAGGCTCAGATGAAGACTCCTGCCGATACCTTGATTATAGCGATGGATACCAGCGATGCCGTCTCTATGGATCCTGCTAGGGCCTACGAGTTCAGCTCTTGCTTCGTTGTTAACCAGCTTTATGATAAGCTCGTGGATTTCGAGCTTCCTGATCTGGTCAATGTCAAGCCCGAAGTGGCTGAGAAGTGGGAGGTCAGTGAGGACGGTAAGGTTTGGACCTTCCACATAAGGAAGGGAATCAAGTTCGCCAGCGGCAATCCTCTCACCGCTGACGACGTTGTGTATTCCCTCCAGAGGGTTATCAAGCTCAAGCAGACCGCTTCTTGGGTGCTCACTCAGTTCGTCTCCACTCCGGAGCAGATAGAGAAGGTGGATGATTACACCGTCAGGATAACCTTGGACAAACCCGTGGCTCCGAGCTTCTTCCTGGCCACCCTCACGTTCACTACCTCCTCTGTCGTGGACAAGCAGGTGGTTGAGGCTCACGCAAAGAACGGGGACATGGGAAGCGACTGGATGACCGATCACAGCGCCGGCAGCGGTCCGTTTGTCCTCGAGAAGTGGGACAGGGAGGCCGAGATAGTCCTCAAGGCCAACCCGTACTACTGGAAGCCCGGCCAGCCCGCTGTGAAGAGGGTGATCATAAAACACGTTCCTGAGCCAACGGACCAGCTCCTCTTGATAAAGAAGGGAGATGTGGACATAGCAACTGACCTCACCGCGGAGCAGGTCAAGCAGATTGAGGGCACGCCTGGAATAAACGTGATAAAGGTGGAGAGGACCCACATAGTCTACCTGGGAATGAACGTCGCCGTGAAGCCGCTGGACAAGGAGGAGGTTAGGGACGCGATCAGGTACTGTATAGACTACGACAGCATCATAAACGACATCCTGCTCGGAGCGGCCATAAAGTGGCAGACGGTCATCCCGAAGGGTCTGCTCGGTGCGAACCCGAAGACTCCTTACAAGAAGGATGTGGCCAAGGCCAAGGAGCTCCTGGCCAAGGCTGGAGTGCCCAACGGATTCACGATAGAGCTGACCACGCCACCGACCTATCCGCAGATAGATATAGCCACCAAGATACAGGCCGACTTGGCCGAGTGCGGCATCAAAGTGAAGATCGTGCAGATGACCCAGTCCGAGATGTACGAGAAGTACAGGAAGCAGGGTCTCCAGCTCGTCCTCGCGGGTTGGGGTTCCGACTACCCAGATCCGGACAACAACGCCAAGGCCTTCGGTGACTACAGGGTGAAGCAGCTCGCTTGGAGGAACTCTTGGTACGATGACTACGCCGCTGACCTCGCCGAGAAGGCGGCCGTGGAGTTCGACAACAACAAGAGGAAGCAGATGTATCTCGAGCTGACCGATTACATACTCGATCACGGACCCTACGCGATCCTCTACCAGACCCTCGCCCAGCACGTAGCGAGGGACTACGTGAAGAACTACCTGCCTGATCCGACGTTCTTCCTCGAGGATCTCTCCAAGGTGTCTAAGGCCGGAGGGAGCTGAAG
>WAOH01000157.1 GCA_015521385.1 Thermoproteota archaeon | reverse complement strand
GGTTGCCATCTGTTCCTCTGTCCTGAATGACATGTGAAGCGACTTTATCTTGTCACTCTTCGCTGCGACCGAGGCCACCGAGACTATCCCGGTGTAGTTGATGTGAGGCGTAGACGCGTAAGTCACGTTAACGAAGTTCCACCTTATACCGTAGAGTAGGAGGAACCTATCCCCGTAGAAGAAACTCATCATGGTGTGAACCGTCGTATTATCGAAGTAACCCATCGCCTCTGCCTTAGGGAAGAAGTTAGCTCTCCTTGTGGGGTCTCCGGGTCTAGGGACGGCTATAAGGGTATAGACCCCTCTAGGTCCCGCATTCGTCATGTTAATGGTGACATTCCCCCTGTAATTGATCCAATTGAGGATGGGGGCCTTGAGGACATTGGAGAAATACATAGTTTCAGGTCCATGGATAATTCTGAAGACCTGGGCCTTCATGGTGGCTGAGAGGTCCTCGTGTATGACTATGGTAGCCACGGGCATCGGCCTCACAGCGGAGACGGAGAGGATCGCAGTGCTCAGGAGTAAGATGCCAATTAGTAGGATTGTGGGGCCCTTTCTCATGTTAGACACCTTTCGCCAAACCGGGATGGTACCCTTTATTTAAATGAGGGTCCTTATGAATGCGCTGGATATGACGAATAGAAGGGGAATACTCCTCTCCGTCTTCTACTCGGGTGATGATAAAACTGCTGTAATGAAATTCTACGATCCAGAGAAGGGAGAGGTCTTTCTAATCAAAGATAACACAGGGCATAGACCTTACCTACTGACAGACGCACCAGCCGATTCCTTGGAGGAGATATTGTCTCCTAGCTTGGCTGCTAGGCTATTCAGGGTCTCCAAGGTGAGGAAGTATGATGTCCTTAGGGACAGGGAAGTGGAGCTGACGAAGGTAGAGGCCAAGGACCCGCTCGCCATAGGGGGGTCCCCTAGGAACATGAGAGAGGAACTGGCGAAGAAGGGATTCAGCGTGTGGGAGGCCAAGATAAAGTACTACGACTGCTACGTGTACGACAGAGGGCTGATACCCGGCTGCTCCTACGAGGTGGATGACTCAGGAAATGTGATCAGGCCACGTAAGGAAATGGAGATCCCCCGAGAATTCGGATATCTTGACGAGAGAACCAAGGAGATACTTTCTTCTATGATACCCTTATTCGATGAACCCTCCCCTCACCTAAAGAGCGTTGCCGTCGATATAGAGGTGCTCGCCACACTGGACCGGATGCCGGACCCCTCAAAGCCTGATAAACCTGTGGCAGCCGTCGCAATGGTTGACAGCGACGGTAGAAAGGAGGTTCACGTACTGCTACGGGGCGGTGAGGTGCCCGATACTCTCCCCAACGGAGCCCAGCTGATCAAATACGAGAACGAGGGGAGACTGATCCGCTCCGTCTTGGACAGGATCTCGCAGTACCCACTGGTCTTCACGTACAACGGCGACAACTTCGACATGCCCTACTTGGCTAGGAGGGCGAGGGAGCTAGGGGTGAGGGACTGGCCCATAAGGTTGGAGAGGGACAGGGCTCTTCTGGACACGGGAATGCATGTGGACCTCTACAAGCTCTTCAGCAACAAGTCGATTCAGGTCTATGTGTTCAATAACAAGTACTTGGGTTACACGTTGGATGAGGTGGCCGAGGCCCTACTCGGTGAGAGGAAAATTGAACTGGGGACTCGGGATTTCTACTCAGTTAGCGTTAGAGAACTAGCTGAATACTGTCTGCAGGACGCGGAACTTACCTTCAAGCTGGGAAATATAGGGGAGGGCGAGCTGATCAGGCTGCTCTTCCTCCTCTCTAGGATAAGCAAGATGTCCTTGGAGGAGGTGTCCAGACAGGGGGTCTCCTCGTGGATTAGGAACATGATATTCTTCGAGTACAGGAGGAGGAACTGGCTCATACCGGAGCAGGACGAAATAAAAGCGGTCAGGGGGGAGAGAACCTACTCTCAAGCGATAATAAAGGGAAAGAAGTACATGGGGGCCATAGTACTCGAGCCAGTTCCGGGCGTCCATTTCAACGTGGCTGTCATGGACTTCGCGAGCCTGTACCCCTCTATAATTGGCAGATGGAAGGTGAGCTTCGAGACGATAAACTGTCCACACGAGGACTGCAGGGAGAACAAGCCGGTGGAGGAACTGCCCCACTGGATATGCAGGAAGGGGCTCGGGATAGTCCCATACCTCATACAGGCGCTGAGGGACATGAGGGTGAAGAGGTACAAGAAGAGAGCAAAGGAGGAGAAGGACGAACACATGAGAAGGTGGTTCGATACGGTTCAGAGGAGCCTGAAGGTCTTTCTAAATGCTAGCTACGGTGTATTCGGATACGAGAACTTTCCCCTCTACTCCCCACCAGCTGCCGAGACCATCACGGCATTGGCCCGGAAGGCCATGCTCCTATCGATTGAGGAGGCCAGGAAGATGGGCTTAGAGGTCATATACGGGGATACCGACTCCCTGTTCATTAAAGGTGCGACTCAGGAGGAAATAGAGCGGTTGGAGGAGGCGGTAGAATCCAAGTTGGGTATAGATCTGGAGCTGGACAAGTGGTATCGCTACGTGGTCCTCTCCCGTCTGAAGAAGAACTACTTGGGAGTGACGGTGGACGGGGTAATTGACGTGAAGGGGCTCCTAGGGAAGAAGAGGAATATCCCGCTGTTCGTCAAGAAGGCCTTCGATGAGGTGCTGGAAATACTCAGAAGGGTTGAAACCCCCGATCAATTCGAGGAGGCCAAGGAGAAGGTGGCCGAGACGATAAGGTCCTACGTGAAGAGGCTAGAGGCCGGAGAGTTCGATCTGGAGGAGCTGGCGTTCAAGACCATGCTGACTAGGAACCTCGACAGCTACAAGAAGACCACCCCCCAACACGTCAAGGTTGCGAGGATGCTGGAGAGCATGGGGAGGAGGGTAGTGGCCGGTCAAGTGATCAGGTACGTGAAGGTGAGAGGCAGAGAGGGCGTGATGCCCCTCGAGCTCGCCAAGAAAGCCCAGATAGATAAGGAAAAGTACTTAGAGATAATGAAGACCACATTCGAGCAGATACTCGATTCCTTGGACATGGACTTCGATGATATAGTGAAGGAGAGGAAGTCAACGAGCCTTGAGGAATTCTTCTAACTTCTCCCTCACCCTCCTGCTGACTATAGATCCATCTATCTTCCCCCTGACCTCCTTCATCACCTCGCCCATGACCATGCCGTAAGCCCTCTCTCCCCTCTCCCTCACCTTGGATGAGAGCTCCTCGAGGACCCTCTCTATCACCCTGTCCAGTTCGTCGACCGACATGCGGTGAGTCCTCACGTACTCCTCGGCGCTGGAGAACTCCCCCCTAGCTAGGGATCTCAGCACCTCCGGTACGGCCTCCTTGGCCAGCGATCCCTCTCCCAGCAACTTGGCTATCTCCTCAAAGTGATCCTCCCTCAGATTTTCCACGGGCTCGCCCTCTCTCTTCAAGGACCTGATCATCGAGACGAGCATCGAGGCTAGGAATCTGGTGGGCACCCCGTACGCGCTCAACCTCTCGAAGAGCTCCACCTTCCCGTCATCGAATATCTCCCAAGCGAGTTCTTCAGTCAGGTCGTACTTCTCCACCAGCTCCCTGACCTGATCCTCGGGCATGGGTGGGAGTTCCCTTATCCTCTCCAGTATGGGCCTCACGTTCACAGGCATGATGTCGGTCTCAGGGTACATCCTAGCGGAGCCGGGCATGGGCCTCATGAAAGCCGTGTTTCCGTCGGGAAGGGCCCTTCTGGTCTCATTTGGCACTCCTCTGAGGGCCTGCTTCATCCTCTCCCTCACAGAGTCCAGAGCCAGTTTGGCGGAATCTTCCCTGCCCAGAACAAGCACGAAAGAATCCCCTTCACCGCATCCGAGCATCTCTCTGACTCTGCTCACCTCATCTTCCCCTATTCCATAGCCGGGTAGCTCGTCTCCGTGGAGAATACCCTTGACCCCGCCGAAGACCTTAGCATAATCGGCTAGCTCCGTCCCGAATCTCCTCCCGGGCTGCAACTCCTTACCTAATATCCCCTTGAAACCCTTAGCTCTAATGCCATAGACTCTCTCCCCCTTGGACAGGGCCTTAGTTATCAGCTTCGACT
>WAOH01000156.1 GCA_015521385.1 Thermoproteota archaeon | reverse complement strand
GTCAATAGAGCTGGAGAGATAATAATGAACAGGAAAGCACTCCCAGGGGATCTCGATGAGTACATGGAGATAATGACGTACTACATCTGGCACCACGAGGGTAGGAGGTGGAGGATGGGAGCCTCCATGATGGGTCCCGACTACACGCACTGGCTCGGCATAGTCGACACGGTCATGGACAAGCTGGGCAGGATGTCCTCCTACTACGAGACCCAGCTCAAGATAAAGCAGCTGGAGAGCAAGGTCGAGAAGGTGTCCGGGGCTGGCGTTGGAGCCGGAATGAACATGTTCACGTTTGTCGCGATAGTGCTCTCGCTGGTGGCCATTGTGCTGGTCCTCGTCGACATCCTAGTCAGGAAGAAGTAAGTTAGAGGAGCTAAACTCCCCTTAACAACCTTTTTTACTCGCAGCGCGAGGGATCCCTCAATGAGAAAGCTGGTAGAGGCGCTGGCTGTTGTTTCACTGATAGATGCTGTCACCCTATGGTTTTCCCAGACATCGGGTCCATTCCCCTCGGTGGTCCCTCTGGGGAACCCGACCGCTTACAGGAACCTGTACGTACACGTTCCCATCTCCGTGTCCACATACCTCCTCTTCACCCTCGGCTTCCTGCTAGCCCTGGCTTACCTCCTGCGGGGCAAGAACTGGATGGAGGAGATGGCCCATTCGTTCATCGCAGCGGGTCTCGTGATGGGCTTCTCGACCCTAGTAACCGGGATGATATGGGCATCCGAGTCTTGGGGCTCCCCATGGAACTGGGATCCCAGGGAGACGGGGGTTCTCTTCATGTTCCTCGCCTTCCTCGTTTACCTGGCCGTCAGATCGAGCATAAAGGACCCTGACGTCAGACCCAGGATCTCCATGGCCTTCGCCGTGGCCGCCTATGCCACGATCCCGCTCAGCTTCTTGGTCCCGTATCTCATGCCCAGCCTCCACCCCACGATCCCCGAGACCAGCATGTTCGTCAGGGGAGGGCTGACCCCCCTACTCTTCGGTGGAAGGATAATCTTGGTCTCACTCGAGGGCTCGCTCCTCGCCCTCCTGATGAGATCTGGCGGCGCGAGAGGAGCGAAGCTCGCGGTAATCCCCGTAGTTCTGGTGGCGTTACTCTTGGTGGCCGTGCAGCTACCTCCAAACCTGTCGGGGGGTACTGGCGGGACATTCAAGGTCCAGGTGATCTCGGGCGATGTGGTGGACGGGACGCTCCACCTGAAGGTCAGGTCCTCTCAGGGGACCTACGACCTCCTCTACAGGGGGAAGCCCCCGATAAATCCGCTCTTCGTCACGTTCGGCGGGGAGAGGAGGCTGACGCTGGAGAAGCACTGGTTGCTGGTTGAGGGGAGGATCGAGAACGGCACCATACTGGCGAGCAGCATGAGGCTGATACCCTACTGGGGGAACGCCGTCAACTCCCTGATATACGCGCTAACCCTTTTCACGCTCGCCTACCTGGCAGGGAGGGAGAGGAAATGAAGGCAGTGATGCTGGCCGCATCCATAGCGCTGGTGGTGCTGCTGGTGGGGTACATGGCCATAACCTCCAGCTCTTACGAGCAGATATCCCAGCTCTCCAGGTACAGGAAGCCGACGATGGTCACGGTAAGGGCCCTCGTGGCCGACATAAAGACCCTGCCCGAGGAGGACCTTATACTCTTCGTGCTGAAGGACGAGAACGGGAGCAAGATTTACGCCTTTTACGGCCTCACCAGGTTCATCAGCCAGTACGGGGCTCCCCCTTCCCACTCGACGGTGGAACAGGAAGTGATCATGAGGGGCATGTTCTACCCGGAGAGGATGGGGGACGTGCTGGGTAGGATGGAGATAAAGGAGATCCTGCAGGGGTGCCACAAGGCCTACGAGGCCCCTCCGGCCACGGGTGGTTGAGTGCTGCTAGAGTTCAGGGACGTGTGGAAGAGCTTCGGGGACGGGTACGTGATAAGGGGGATCACCCTCTCCCTCGACAGGGGGGAGCTGGTGGCGATAGTCGGTCCGAACGGTTCGGGGAAGACGACGATCCTCAGGCTGGCGTCCGGGCTCGTAGCTCCCTCCAGAGGGGAGGTCCTGGTGGGAGGGAGGGATGCGAGGAGCCCAGCCGCCAAGTCACTCCTGGGTTACGTCCCCCACTACCCGCCCCTCTACGGCGATCTGACCGTTCGGGAGAACCTGATCTACTACGCGGGCCTCTACGGCTACGCCGACCTATCCAACGTTCAGTCCATCTTGGGAGAGCTGGGCCTGGACGCCTTCTTGGACCGGAGGGTCGCCGAGTTGAGCTACGGTTGGAGGAAGAGGGTGGACATGGTCAGGGCCCTCCTCCACGACCCACCCCTGCTCCTCATAGATGAGCCCTTCTCAGGGTTGGATGACGCTGGGAGGAGTTGGCTGATCGAGTTCCTCACCCACTCGGTGTCTGAGGGCAGGACCGTGCTCATAACGTCTCCCAGAGCAGATGTGGAGCTGGAGGCGAGGGTGTACGAGATCAGGGAGGGAAGGCTGAGTGCTGTTACAGGTTAGGAGGATCCTGTGGAAGGACCTGAAGCTCGAGGCCAGGAACTTACCGGAGCTGGGGGGAGCGGCCATATTCTCCGTAGCATCTTCGAGCCTTCTGGGCTTCTCCCTGAGCCGGTTGCCGGTGAGGGATCCCCTTCCCCTAGCCGGGACCGGCCTCGTGCTGATCGCCTTATTCCTGTCTGTCTTCACCTCCGTCATGACCGTCGTCAGGGAAGAGGATCTTGGCACGCTGGACGGGGTCAGGATGTCCCCCGTCGAGCCGGTAACGTTCTTCCTGGCGAAACTCCTGCTGACCTTCTTCCTGCTGGAGATCCTGATCACGCTGTCCTTCCTGACCACCGTTGGTCTCTCTGGCTGGACGGAGGGGGCGATCTACCTCTACTCCCTGGTGGCCTCCTCCGGAGTTTACCTGGCGTCGATATCCGCCCTCTCCTCAGCTATCTCGGTCTACCTGAGGGCGAGGGGGGTCCTCCTACCCACAATGATCCTCGTGCTTAGCCTCCCTATAATTCAGGAGACCCTCTCTTTCCTGACCTCTTGGGACTACTCCCGGGCCGTTATACTGGCCCTATCGGGCCTTCTCTTCTCCCTGATCGCATCCTGGCTGGCCGGCTACATTTTGGAGGTGTGAGTCATGAGGGTTAGCTATCAGAGCATCTTGGCCATCGTCATCGTGCTGACATCCGTGGGCCTCGGACTCCTGGTCTCGTTCAGCGGCAAGGGCGCTGCGATACAGATATCCTCGGGAGAGTTGGACAAGCAGCTAAAGGAGGGGACTGTGGCTGTCATGTTCTGGAGCGAGACCTGCTCATCGTGCGAGCTGATGAGGCCCTACTGGATGCGGGTGGAGGCGTCCCCACCCGAGGGCGTCCGTGTGGTGGATGTTCCCCTCATTCCCGGGGAGACCGACCGTCTCTTCATGGAGTACGGGGTCACCGAGACCCCCACGTTCTTGGTCCTCAGGGAGGGGGCCGTGGTGGCCAAGATAGTGGGCCCGGTTCAGTCCGACGACCCGGCCCTCTACTTCAGGAGGTGGATTGAGTCGGCCTCCAAGATGTCCAGCGCATCCAGCGAGCAGGTCTCGGGATGGGAACCGGCGACGCTAGCCCTGCTCCCCTTCCTTGGTGCACTGGTCGCCCTCTCCCCCTGCTCTGCGCCTATAGTCGCCGCCTACGCCACCATGGGTAGGGTGAGGGGCAAGGGAGATTACGCAGTTTGCATGGGGTCCTCCTTCGTCGGTACCATGGTCCTCGGCTCCCTAATGGTGGTCGCAGCATCCTTCGTGGCGGGTCTAATCAAGGGGCTCACCTTCGCCCTGGCCGTGGCCGCCATACTGTTCGGATCCCTCACCATATTCACAGCCTCCGAATCCTGCCCCCTGCCGGGTCAGAGGGTTAGGGGGCTCCTGTCGTCCGGTCTGCCAGCGGCCTGCTTCAGCTTCGGCCTTGTGTCCCTCCAGTGCAGTTTGCCGCTGCTCGCTGGCTACATAGCCCTCATAAGCGCGACCGGCGACGTGTTGGCGGGGATCACGGGCGTGGCCCTGCTCGCGCTGGGCATGGCGGCCGCGCTGGTCGCCTCCCTCTACCTAGCGAGGAGGGCGACCGGTGCCTTCTCCAAGGCCATGAAGAACCCCGCCTGGCTGGAGAGGATAAGCGGCGGCATACTCGTTGTCCTAGGGATCTACCTCTTGCTGGTGGGGTGAACTCATGCATTACACCGGGATGGTAGCCCTTCTAGGTGGTGCGGTCCTCCTCGCCGATGTCGCCTACTCCTCCATCAGGAGGAGGGTAGTGAAGCTCGGGCTCGTTGCTCACGCGATAATCCTGCTTGACTGGTTCCTCTACGTCTGGGCCTTCGTGGCCCAGGACTACACGCTCAAGCCCGTCTACGAGACGTCTTCCATGGGGCTTCCCCTCATATTCAAGATAGCCTCGAGCTGGTCCAGCGGGGGCGGGAGCCTCTTCCTCCTTACCACGGTCCTCGCGGCGGTCGCCCTCATTCACAGGAGGTACCACGGGGATGCGATACTGAACGCCGGATACGGAGCGCTGATACTCTCATCCCTGGCCTTGGCATTCCTGAACGGGGCCTTCGAGTCATTCCACGGCGCCGTGGCGACCGGCATGGGGCTGAACCCCCTGCTGAAGAGCCCTTGGATATACCCCCATCCCCTCTCGACCTTCACCGCCTATGCCCTGATAGCTGCCTCGGCGGTGTCCCTTTACAGCGGACACGAGAGGGCCAGCGACCTGCTGGCTAGGACCGGCTGGCTCCTGCTGACCTTGGGCATAGCCATAGGCGGCTACTGGAGCTACGTGACCTTCGGATGGGGAGGCTACTGGGCCTGGGATCCCGTGGAAACCGCCGAGCTGACCCCCTGGCTCGCCCTGACCGCGGCATTCCACGTCAAGCCCCTGGACAGGAAGCTCTCCTACTCTACCCAGATGACCGCGGCGGGGAGCGTCTTCCTGGCCATACTGGTCACCAGGGTGGGCATCTCTCCCCTCCACAGCTTCGCCTCTCCCCAGTCTATGACCAGCGCGCTGACGCTCCTGCTCACCTTCCTCTTCATAGCCGAGGGCATAAGGGGGTCCAGGGGAGGGGGAGCCGGTATAGGGAAGGTGACCTCCAGTCCCTACAGGACGGGGCTCGTCCTCTCCTACTTCTCGCTGTTCATGATGTTCTTGGTGCTCTTCTCGGTGCTCGCTGGCGGATCCATAGGCAGCGCCTTGGGAATGAGGATCGACGTCCCCCAGATGGACTCCGGCATAGAATTCTTCCACCCGATCCTCTTCCCCTTCGCCCTTCTGCTGATGGTCTCCCTCCCGATGTGCACCTTGGGGGCGAGACTGGGATGGAGGGAGGTACTCGGAGTTATAGAGGGGCTCTCGCTAGTATCGGCGATCCTGCTCTACCTGACCTTCAGGAGGGACATCATCTGGTCCCCAGCTAGCTCCCTCACCACCAACCTGATCATATCCATACTGCTCCCCTTCACGGTCGCTGGCCTATTCTCAGGGCTCGCGGCCCTCTACATCTACGCCAGGGACAGGCTGGGAGAGATGTCCTCCATATCGCTGCTGCACGCCGCAATGGCTCTCACGATGCTCGGCATACTGATGAGCGGACCCTTCGCCTACAACAGGTCTTACTTCAGGGACGTCACGCTCCCCTACGGTCGTGAGCTCAGCGTCGATGGTCTGGGGATAGAGCTGAGGGGATACGAGTACAGCCTCTACGGCGGTGACGTGGATCTCTACACCCCCTACGTCGGGAAATCGGACATATACAGGAGGGCCAGCCTCACGATGCTCGTCTTGGTGACCAACTTCGGCGACGCCCTTCGGCAGGTGAGGGAGGGCGAGAGGAGGCTGGAGGAGGCCGGGGTGCTCGGGATATACAGGGCCCTCGGGGACGGGGTCAGGACGAGCGGCAGGTACGAGTCGAAAGCGCGTGCGGTCCTGACGACGATGGTGAACGCGTCCAAGGAGTCGAGGGACCTGGGTGAGGTGTCCATCTCCGTTTCAGATCCCGTGATCGCGGCCTTCCTGGGTGCGAGGGGCAACGAGACCACCCTCAGGATGATAGTCGTCGGGAACGTGACCCTAGCAGGCTTGACCGATGTGAGGGCATCCCCCAATGTGATGGTGAACCTGACGTTCCCGAGACCGCTCCTCCTTAACGCCCCCAACGGCACTCTCGAGGTCGAGCGGGCCTCGCTGGTGTTCTTCGACATGCTGAGGCAGGGTCACTCCCTCCCAAAGAACCTCAATGGAACGATAGTGGCACCGAACTCGACCCTCGTTATTGAGAGGGGCATTTACCGCGGTGAGAGGGACGTGGAGATACCCGCAACTCTGAAGGGAAGGGACGTGGTCCTCTACGTGGCCTTCACCCAGGGAACCATATCGTCGGATGTCCTGAGGATCCTCGAGGATCACGGCTTATCCAAATTGCTCACGAACGAGACCTTCACCTCAAAGCTGATAGGCGAGCTTCTCCCGGGGAACTGCAAGGATATCATCCACACGCACCAGGAGGCTGCTCTCAGCTGCCTAGGATACCTCCCCATACCCAAGGAGCTACCTGAGGGGGCGAAGCTGTCCCTCACGATCGCGGCCGGCGACTCCGAGAGGTCGCTGGATATCAGGTTCGACGCCAACGGCGAGGCTCAAGGCATCCACGGGCTGGTCGCCCACGTGCTGACCGTTCCCAGCGGTCTGGGGGACCTTTACATGGTGTTCAACCCTCCGGTCGTCAAGGACAGGAAGTGGAGCATAGGTTTCCACGAGCTGATGGTCTACTACCTCCACGAGTCGTTCAAGGGGCTCGCGGAGGATCAGAAGCTGGCCCTGGCATCGCTCTTCACCTCAGCTTACCTGGGTCAGTCCGTTCAGGAGGAGATGCTGCTCCCATACACCCTGGACCTCTACGACCTGGCTCACCGCTTCGATCCGGCGAACTCGACCCTCAGGACCTCCGGCGCCTTCGTTCAGGTGAAGGTGATACCCTACGTCGGTCTGCTCTGGTGGGGGATAATCCTCATGGCCCTCTCCGAGCTCTACCTGATTATCGCGGGGCTGAGGAGGTCCCGTGGGTCCTCAGCCCCCGAGGAACAGCAACGAGAGCTGAGCGGAGAGCCAGAGGAAAACGGGAATGGTGAGCCCGGGGAGGGATCTTCCAGTCCTGTAGAGGGCCCATAGCGTCAGCAGGATCCCAAGATTCAGGGACAGCAGGGGAATCACGGCCGCGCTCACGGGCAGGGATCTCAGGGAGACAGCCGCGGCCATCGAATAGCAGAAGACGTCTCCGATCCCCAAGGAAACCTCCCCGTGGAACACCATCAGGGGATCTAGCGGCTCCTCCCTTGAC
>WAOH01000155.1 GCA_015521385.1 Thermoproteota archaeon | reverse complement strand
CCTGGTCTACTTCTTCGACTCGCTCCATCACATACCCAGGAGGGTAGAAGCGCTCAGGGAGGGGGCGAGGGTGCTCAGGGAGGGCGGATTACTGGCCATATTCGACTTCGATGGGAGCAAAATGACGACCAAGCTGCTCAAGGTCATGGAGAGGTTATTCGGGATTTCCTCCGATTTCTACTCCTTGGACGAGGTGAGGGGGCTGGTGGAGGACCTCGGCATGGAGGTGGAGGAGGCCAGGATGGGGAGCATGGGCAGCTACCTTCTGGTGGCTAGGAAGTTAGGGACCTGAGCGCGTTCAGGACCTCCTCGGCGTGTCCCTTCACCCTCACCTTGGGCCAGATCCTCCTCACCCTGCCCTGGGGGTCTATGAGGAAGGTGCTCCTGATCACGCCGAAGTACTCCCTTCCAGCCATCTTCTTCCTTCCCCACGCCCCGTACATCTTGATGACCTCCTTCTCGGGATCGCTGAGGAGCCTTACCTTCAGCCCGTGCTTCTCTTGGAACCTCTTGTGGCTCCTCACCGAGTCGGGGCTCACCCCGAGTATCACGGCCCCCAGCCTCTCGAACTCCTCCATCAGCTCTGAGAAGTCCTTGGCCTCCTGAGTGCATCCTCGGGTGTTGTCCTTCGGGTAGAAGTAAAGGACGACCCACCTGCCCCTGAACTCGTTCAGGCAGACCTCCCGCCCGTCCTGATCGGGGAGGCAGAAGTCCGGCGCCTCAGCACCTTCGGTCAGCTCCGGCATAGCCCACCACCCATCACAGGCTTAAAGGGTTTTTCGTCACCAGAAACCTACCGCCCTGACCCCGTTCCTCCTCACGTGATCCTCCACAGATCTTATGAGTCTGAGGGCGATTAGGGCCATTATTATCGACTCCACGACGCTGATCAGCGCTGCCTCCCAGATGAGGGAGGGTACTTCACCACCCACGGCCACTTTGATCATGTAGGTGGGTGCCACGTAGGGGATTGCCAGGTAGACCAACCTGGCGTATCCGGGTAATGCGCTGATCGGGACTATCAGGAGCCCGATTATCCCGAAATTGAGTATTTCCAGGAACTGTTCGGATATGCTCGTCCTCATGGACGTGGCGGATATGGAGAGGGCGTAGGAGAGGCTCTCAACTATGAGGAAAGTGAAGGCCGAGAGCATGAGGGCGGGTTTCTCCACCGTCATGAGCACTCTCCCAAATATCCAGCTGAAGGCGTAGCCCATGGCTATTATTATGGCAAAGGAGACCGTGGTTCCCGTGAGCACCCTGCCGATTATGGTGGTGAACGGGGACGTGTTCCTGAGCAGGTGCTCCTCCACCATCCCCATGAGTATGAAGAAGGAGGTCCAGCCCCCCACCAGCGACGAGAAGCTTGATATGACGCTCCAGGCGGCGATGGTCCAGTAGGCCATCCTCAGAGCGATGGTTAGGTGCTCGGGTGGCACGAACAGGAGGACGCCCATGATGAAGAGGAGGATCCAGAGCACCTGGGAGAGTATCATGTTGATGAAGCTCATCCCGTACCTCCACAGCCTCAGGGTGTGGAGCCAGATTATCGCCTTCACCTTCACCCACATGGATGGTCACACCGCCCCGCTCCTCAGGGCCCTACTCTCGGCCTTGCCCATGAGCGTGAACGAGAGAGCGTTGTAGAGGAAGGACATACCAAAGAGAACAGCTATCAGGAACGTCATCTCCGCCAGTTTGGGGGCTCCGAGCAGCGATGAGAGCCTGGCTAGCTCGAACGTGTAGGTCGTCGGTAGCAGCATGGAGAGGAGCCTGGCCCAAGCCGGGAAGAGGTACGCCGGGTAAAAGGCCCCAGACAGGATCAGTATTATCGGATTGAGCCAGCCGAGTATGTTGGTCTCCTCCTTTATCGTCAGGAGTAAGGCGCTGAATATGGCCGCGAAGCCAAGCAGGGGCAGCATCCCCACCACGATCGCGAGGCCCATCACCAGCGTGTCTGTCAGCCCACCCACGAGGCCCTCCCTCCACACGAGCACGGGAATGAACTCGGCCAGCTGCATGAAGGACCAGAGGAGGTACCTGGGTACGTAGGACATGACCAGGGTGATCGAGGTCCTGTATGGAGCGATCAGCACGTACGGGAGGGTCCCTATCCACCTGTGATACAGGACGGTGCCCCCCACCTCCCACATCACGGACATGGAGGCCATCGCGACCAGAGTGGAGGCGATGAAGAACACGACGGGATCGGCCTCGACCCCCACGTTGGACTTGAAGGTCTCCGCCGACCCGAAGAGGAACCCCATGCCGAGCATGAGGGCCAGCAGTATGTAGGGCCAGGCGAACATGGAGACCAGCTGAGCCCTGTTATTCTTGAAGAAGTAGATGTCGAGGACCAGCCCCGACTTCAGGAGCGTCCACAGGCCCATCTCACTTCCCTCCCGTCAGCTCAATGAAGACGTCCTCGAGGGTGGGCTCCTTCACCTCTATCCTCCTCACGGAGCAGCCCATGGAGTGGAGCCTCCTAAGCATCTCCTGGGTGACCTGCTCCTTCTCCGAGGGTTTCAGGACCACCCTTATCCTGGTCCCCTCCTCAGTCGGATCGACCTCCACCCTTCCCGATACGACACCAGCTATCTCCTCCTTCAGCTGCCTTAGGCTCACCCTGGCTGGAAGCACGACCAGCATCTCGAGGGTTATGTCCTCTGACACGAGCCTCTTCAGTCCGTCAACGGTGTCCATGGCGACTATGGTCCCCTCGTTTATTATGGCCAGCCTGTCGCACACTATCTCGGCCTCGAACATGTTGTGGGTCGTGATCAGGACGGTCTTCCCCTCCTGATGGGCTACCTTGATCAGGAGCTCCCTCAACAGCCTCGCTGACGGTGGATCGAGACCGAGCGTCGGTTCGTCGAGTATGAGCAGGTCCGGATCCGTGAGCAGGGCCCTGGCTATGCTGAGCCTGGCCTTCATTCCCAGGGAGTACTCCTCGTACAGCTTGTCCGAGGAGCCCAGCTCCTCCAGTCCGACCAGTTCCAGCATCCTCTGAACCCTCTCCCTCAGCTCGGGCCCATCCAATCCGTAGAGCATTCCGAAGTACATCAGGTTCTCCCTTCCGGTGAGCTTCCAGAAGAAGCCCTTCTCCACCGTCAGGGAGACCCCGATCCTCTTCCTGACCTCGACAGCATCCTTGACGACATCGTACCCCAGGACGAAGGCGTTGCCCGAGTCCGGGAGCAGCAGGGTGCTCAGTATCTTAACCGTGGTCGTCTTCCCAGCTCCGTTGGGTCCGAGGAGCCCGAACACCTCTCCCCTGTATATCTTGAAGGACACCCCCTTGAGGGCCTCGATAACCTTCCTCTCCCTCTTCAGCAGCCCCTTCCTCAGATACGTCTCGTAGTTTTTCCTAAGGTTCTCGGCCGTCACGACCTCCTCCTTCATATTTTGGGGCACCCTACCCGATCGAACGTCCGTAAAGAAATTTAAACCTCTTGGGCAGTTGTGGTCATCAAGTGGACAGTAAGTGGGAGGATGAGGTGACTGCGTCTGAGGAGGTACATGGTCGTGATCTGGCCCCTGGTGGCGGAGATATTCGCTGGACTCGTTGTATTGAGCACTAGGCCCCAACCGGAGGTAGAACTCTCGGTGCAGGAGTCTGCCGGGCTCTCCCTAGCTTACGTGATCCTAGTCTTCGGCACGGCCCTCCTCATGGTGTACCTGGTGAGGAGGAGGTTGTTCAAACTGATACGGATAATGATAGCGGTGTTCTTCGTCTACTCCACGCTGATCTCCATCGACACCCTCTTCCACTCTTTCATGCCACTTCCCCTGCCCCTAGAACTTCTCCTGTCCATCATCATAGCGTGGTTGAGTTTCCGCAGGGACCTGGTTGGGAACTTGGCCAAGTCCCTGCTCTCCGCATCCCTTGCCTACCTTTTCGTGGTCTTCTTCAACGACATCTTCATCTACTTCCTGCTCGGAGGTCTGGCGGTTTACGACGCTTATTCGGTCTTCAAGGGTCCGCTGAGCGAGCTCCTGATGGTGTCAAGGGAGGAGCCGCTAGATCCCCTGATGGTGTTCCATGGGGAGGTTTCCATGGGGATCGGAGACGTCTTCTGCTACTCGATGGCCGCGGCTGTCTCTCTGAGATCCCTGCCCGTGAGCGTGGCCATGATCCCCCTGCTGTCCCTGAACCTTGGGATCTGTCTCTTATACACATCTGACGCT
>WAOH01000154.1 GCA_015521385.1 Thermoproteota archaeon | reverse complement strand
TAATGAAGGAGATCGAGATCAAGCTAAATCCGGAGGAGGACGCCGCCAAAGCGGCCAGGTACATGATCGAATGGGGAGTGAGCGCCATCCCTGTCTTCGACGGGGATGAGCTGGTTGGAATCGTCGATAAGAAGGCGTTGGTGAGGGGTGTAGCGAATGCCTCGGAATGACGTCTCGGGTCTCATGAGGGGTTCGGTCATCACGATCGATAAAGGGGAAACCGTAGAGGTGGCGTTGGATCTAATGGAGAGGAATGACGTGAACCACTTGGTGGTCACCTCGGGGGACAGGGTCGTCGGTGTGCTCAGCATAAGGGACATAATGGAGGGGCTGGGCTCGTCCAGGTTCGAGAGGATACCAGCCAGGAGGATATACGTTAGCGCTCTGATGACCGAGCCACCGATCACCATCGGACCCAGAACATCCGTCAGGGAGGCAGTTTCCCTGATGCTCGAGAACGGAATAGGTTCGCTTCCCGTGGTGGAGGGAGGTAAGCTAGTGGGAATAGTCACGGAGACCGATCTCATCAGATCCCTCGATTCCCAGGGAGACATTAAGGATCTGGTGAAGGAGGACCACCCCAAGATAATGCCCAACGAGAGGATAGTCCATGCGAGGAACGTGATGCTCGAAAGGGGTGCTAGAATACTCCCCGTGGTGGAGGGAGGTAAGCTCATAGGCATAGTCACGGAGAGGAATCTGGCCAGAGCCTTCCTGGATGTGAGGGAGAATGTGGATCCCGTTCACATGGACAACGTCGTCAGGAAGATCCTAGTGGAGGACGTGATGGTGGAGGCCCCTAGGAGGCTCAGGGGATTTGTCCCCATAGGGGAGGCCAGAGACCTGTTCTTGGAATCGGGCCTACCGGCTCTCCCCGTGGTCGACGAGAACGATAAGGTGATCGGTATTCTGGAGAGGAGGAGCTTACTCAGGCTCCTCCTATGAGGGGATCCAGCAGCATCCCCATTGTTCCCAAGAGCATGGAGAGCTTGAGCATACCGCTCAGCTTCCTAGCCCTATTTTCATTTATCTCCAGCGATTCCCTGGCGGAATACAGTAACAGTGGGATGGAGAGAACCACGGAGAGCAGGAGGTAGGCTGGACCCGTGAGGCCAGCTAGCGGGGGCACCAGGGTCAGGATCGAGGTCGTGATCATCACGATGGAGGCATATGCCCCCGCCTTCTTTGGACCCATCACCACTGCTACCGTCCTCAAGCCGTACAGAGAGTCGCCTCTAAGATCCTCCACCGTCTTCACCACCTCTCTAGCTAGGTTGGATGTGAAGGCAATCGTGGAGAAGAGCATCACCTTCCCGCTGAGTCCATCCGCTGCCAGCGCTCCGAATATGAGGGTGAAGGCGACTCCCAAGCTGACCAGGATGTTTCCGATGAGGCCCATCGCCTTGATCCACCGGGCATAGAGGTACCAGGAGACGGCGAATATGGAGGCTATGATGAACTCCTCTAAACCCAGGGGGAGGCTTAGGATTATCCCGATAAGGGACAGGATGGTGTAAGAGACGAGGGCCTCACCGGGGGAGACCGCTCCCGATGGTATGGGTCTATCCGGCTTATTCACCCTATCTATCGGGGCATCGAAGTAGTCGTTTATCGCGTTGCCTGCCATCAGGATGAGGGGCGGCACCAAGCATGCCAGGATCAGATCTGGCAGCTTGAGGGAGGCCGATGTATTCATCCAACCCACGAGGACCCCTATGATCGACATCAAGGCGTTTTTGGGACGGAAGAGCCTCAGATACCCCTTGATCTTGCCGCCCCCCATGGGCCCACACCGGTCCCTTTTTATGGGCTAAGAAATATACCTATCGGGATCGGGTTTGCCTGTCAGAGTCGGCGTAGTGGGATGCGGGTGGTTCGGATCCGCTCACGCTAGGGTGTATAGGACCATAGGTGAGGCTCAGCTAGTTGCCGTCATGGATATAGTCGAGGAGAACGCCAAGAAGCTGGCCGAAACCTACCACGTGAACCACTACACGTCCGTAGAGGGGATGATCAGGAAGGAGTCCCTGGACGCCGTCAGCATAGCCGTCACTCCGCAGTACCTCTTCCGAGCTGCGAGAGAGGCTCTTGAGGCGGGTGCATCGGTCCTCGTTGAGAAGCCGGTGGTCGTGAGCCGGGAAGAACTCCTTGAGCTGGAGTCCCTCGTTAAGAGGGCTGACGGTATCTTCATGCCCGGGTTCATCGAGCTGTTTAACCCGGCCGTGGACACGGCCAAGTCGCTTCTGAGGCAGGGGAAGATAGGTGACCTGCTGTCCATATGGTCCAGGAGGGTGGGAAGGCTCCCTAAGAAGAGCATCGGATGGAACATAGGTGTTTCCCTAGATTTAGCCATCCATGAGATGTACGTGCAGCATCACATGGTCGGGGAACCTCCATCGAGCGTGTCCTCCTACACCGCCAAGCTGCTGAATGGTGGGGGAGGGGAGGACCTAGCGATATTCCTGGCGAGATTTCGTGACGGGATAATCTCCACCATAGAGACGAACTGGCTCACCCCTTCGGGTATCAGGGAAGCCCTGATAATGGGTGACGGTGGCAGTCTGGTGATCAGTTACCCGGATCAGGTGGTCAGGATAGAGTCCGCCGATAAGATCGAACAGCCAAGGATAAGGAGGAAGGAGCCCCTGCAGGGAGAGCTATCCTACTTTGTAGAGCACGTCAGGAGGGGTCACGATCCGGAGATTGGGATAGATCTCACCAAGGATGTGCTGAACTCCCTGTTCAAAGGGCTGGAGAATAGGATGGTCCCGTGAGGGATGATGGGATGCCGATCGAGGGGAGGCTCAGGGGCGACAGGATCTACGTGTCGGAGCAGGTCGAGAGACTGTACAAGCAGGGATACGGCGAGATCTCCGGTGACGAGCTCGAGCTCCATCCCCTCGAGGCAGCGTTCCTAGTGTGGAAGGGTAGGCTGAGGGTGCTCGGCGAACGCGGTGAGGTGGGATTGAGGGACCTGATGAGGATCTTCGTGAGCGAACCCAAGGCCTTCCTGAAGTACGTCGTGTACAGTGATCTGAGGAGGAGGGACAGGGTCGTCGTATACGAGAGGTCGACGGACTTCCTCAGACTCTATCCGAAGGGTGCCAGGGTGGGGGAGGTCGCTGCTAAGGACCTGGTCCTCCCCCTCTCCGAGGACCAGCCGGTACCCCACAAGTACATCTTGGATACCGTCGAGAGGGTGGCGAAGCTCAGGAAAGGTCTGATACTGGCCGTCGTGGACGATGAGATGAACGTCACCTACTACAGGGCCCAGAACTTTCTTCCGGATAGGAGACCGGGATACGACGTTGAGGAGTTGCCCGAGCTCGTCGGCACCCTGGTGGGGGACAGGGTCATAGTGTTCGACGAGAACGCAGGGGACCTCTACGCCAGAGGTTTTTGGGGGCACCCCTTGGGAGTAGATAAACCCGAACCGTTCAAGCGGTACGAGGAGCCGCTTCAACTGCCCCTGATAGAGGCGATATATCTAAGCTCCGTGGGTAAGCTCAGGGTTGAGACCTACGATGGGAGGATCTTGGGGCTGGAGGAGTTGAGGAAGGTATTTTCGGAGGTGAGGGAGGGTTCGGGTGTCAGGGAGAGGGTGTTCAGGTACTGGAGGGATCTCGGATATGTTCCCAAGGCGGGATCCAAGTACGGGGCCGACTTTCTGGTTTATGAGAGGGGACCCGGGCTCGAGCACGCGCCCTACCTATGCGTGGCCGGGTCCGTCCGGGATAGGGTGCATCCAGTCGATCTGATAAGGTCTGGGAGGGTCGCTACCTCGGTCAGGAAGGACCTCGTAGTGTCGCTGGTCTCCGGGGAGAACGTGATCAGTTATAAGATGTCCTGGTTCAAGCCTTAATCGAATGAGCGAATTCCTCTATGGATAGGCCCTTGGATCTCGCGGTCTCTATGTCAATAGCTATAGATCCCGATCTCAGCTCCCTCACATCGTCCATCTTGAGGAGGTAGAACTTCCCCCGATCCGAGGAGAACTTCACAGCGAACCAGCACTCCCCCCCGAGCATCTCAGCCAGCTTCCTCATGGAGGAGACCTCCTCTGAGGACACGTAAACGGTCTCCTTAGACGTGGTTTTGACTTCGATAACTGCTATCCTCCCCTTGTATCCAGCGATCACGTCGCTGGATGGATGGCTGGTCGATCCGCTCCCCGCCACCCTTACCGCCGCGATCCCCTGCCTCCACAACTTATCCAAGAGATCCCTCTCTGCCCTAGTTCCCTTGGCTTTCCTCCTCAACTCCTCTCCCCCGTGAGTCTCAGGGGACCATCAGAGGTTACGAGTACGGTGTCCTCGTACTGGGCGACCATCATCCCGGAGACCTCGACTAACGGGGGGTAGGATATCAGTATACCTTTATCGGCCAGCCTAGACAGGGCGTGATTCACCCTGTGACCGATCTCCCTGAACAGCCATCTCTCACAGAACGGGAGTCTCTTGTAGCTCTTCTCCACTATCTTGAGGATCCTCCTCTCCATCTCATCGCGGGTCCTTCCCTTTTTCCTCAGGGAGAATATCAGAGGTTCCCCCATGGGGACCACGTATCCCTTGGCCTCCGGAAGCGTTACGAAGGGTTCTATCGCGAAGACATCTCCCTCCTTAATCCTGTAGCTCATGCTCCTACCGGTAGGGACGTTCGGGACCTCCACGCCAGCGTGCAGTATGTAGGTGTCAACTTGGTGGCCAGTGAGGTTGCGTATCGGCTTGTATCCTGCAGACACGATCGTGTCGTATATGGCCTCGCTGACCTCCCTCATCTTGTTCCCGGGGACCATTCTCTCTACTGCCCTGTCAAGAGCCTCCCTGGCCACCTGGACCATCTCCTCGTACTTCTCGTCCAAGGCGACTGACCTGGCCGCATCCACTATCATTCCCTCACGATGAGAGCCCATGTCCAGCTTGATCAAGCCAGCCTCCGGGATCTTCAGGTCGTCTCCGGGGAAAGGGGTGTAGTGGGCGGCCACCTCGTTTATCGAGAGGTTTGTGGGGAAGGCCAAGGAATAGCCCCTCTCCCTGACCAGTCTCTCGGATTCCTCAACTAGATCTAAGACGCTTGTACCAGGTCCGATCTTCCTTCTCACCTGTTCCAGGATGTAGGAGTGCTCTTCGCCCAGTTTCAAGTAGTGTTCGAGCTGCTCGTCATCCATTCCTATCGCTGGGTCTCTGACGGGAGGATTATTAAATCGTTTCATCCCACTGGCCTTGTGAGATGGCTGGACATCAGGAGAGGATGCGATGACGCTTGCGTCAGCGAAGTGGTGAGCGTGTGGAGATCGGGTGGGTTGGTGGTCTATCCGACCGATACGGTGTACGGGTTGGGTGCCGATGCGGAGAACGAAGCTGCTGTGCTCAGGGTCTACGAGGTCAAGGGTAGGGAGAGGGACAAGCCCCTCACGATAGCGGTCAGCGACCTTGGCATGCTGGAGAGGTATGCCCGGCTCAGCGAGGTGAGCAGGGAGCTGGTGAGGCACTTCCTGCCCGGTAAGGTGACCTTCATACTACCCAAGACCGAGAGGGTTCCGGACTCTGTGAATCCGAGAGCTATAGGTGTGAGGATTCCGAACTTGGATCTGACGCTGCATCTCATCCGGTCCTTCGGGAGGGCGGTGACTGCCACCAGCGCGAACAAGTCGGGCTCTCCCCCTAAGAGGGATCCCAAGGAAGTGGCTGAGGAGATAGATGTGGATCTACTCTTGGATTACGGTATCCTTCCGCCCAGCAGACCGTCCACCGTCGTGGACCTCACAGGTGATAGACCCGTGCTCGTGAGGGAGGGGGATGTGCCATTCCGAGACATACTGAGGGTTTACGAGAGGGTGAAATCATCTCTCTAGGTATAGAATCGACGGCCCACACGTTCGGAGTGGGCATCGTGACTTCTGAGGGGGAGATACTCGCCAATGAGTGGGACTCCTACAGGTCACCGGAGGGGGGGATGAGACCCCACGAGTTAGCCGAGCACCACTTCAACACAGCGGTGAAAGTGGTGAGGAGGGCCTTAGATAGGGCCGGACTCACCTTCCGTGACATCTCCCTCCTGGGATACTCTCGCGGCCCCGGAATAGGACAGGCCCTGCTGATAGGGGCCTTCGTAGCTAGATCGCTGGCTTTGAAGTACGGGAAGCCCATAGTGGGCGTTAACCATCCCCTAGCCCATGTGGAGATCGGCAGGAAGGTCACCGAAAGCTACGATCCAGTCGTGCTTTACGTCTCTGGTGGCAACACCCAGGTCATCACCCACAACGGGAGGAGGTACGTCGTTCTAGGGGAGACCTTGGATGTGGGCTTGGGCAACGCTCAGGACAAGCTGGGCAGGGAAATAGGGCTTCCCTTTCCGGCTGGACCGAAGCTGGACAGGATGGTGGGCGAGTGGATTGAACTGCCGTATACCGTGAAGGGGATGGACCTGTCGTTCAGCGGCCTCCTCACGGAGGCATTGAGGAGGATAAGGTCGGGCGAGAGGGTTGAGGATGTCGTCTGGAGCTTCATGGAGGTGGCCTTCTCAATGACCGTGGAGGTGGCTGAGAGGGCTTTGGCCCTCAGCGGTAAGGATGAGCTGCTGTTGGTGGGGGGAGTTGCCGCTTCCCCGAGGTTGAGGGAGAAAGCCGAGATCATGTGCCGCGAGAGGGGCGTCAAGCTGAAGGTTCCCCCTGTGGAGCTGGTCAGGGACAACGGGGCCATGATAGCCTGGACCGCGATACTCTCTTATAGGATAATGGGGCCTGAACCCATTGAGGAGTCCGCGATAAAACCCCAGTGGAGGATAGATGAGATAGAGTGGCCCCTCGTGGATATATAGATGGTAAGGGTGATCGGTTGGGAAGGAGGAAGTTCAATGTCTGCCTCTCAGGTCTAACCGGAAGCGGCAAGAGCACGCTGGCTAGGAGGCTGGTTGAGAGGTATGGGCTGAAGAGGGTGTCGGGCGGGGACATCCTGAAGGAGATCATAGGAGGTAAAGAGAGCCTGAGGGATCCTGGATGGTGGGAGAGGGAGGAGGCCAGCAGGGCAATGGCCGAGAGGATGTCTAACCCCGAGCTGGACAGGGAGGTTGACAGGAGGCTCATGTCCCTTGCCTCCGAGGGGGGATACGTGCTGGACTCCTGGACCATGGCCTACCTCCTAGACTCGGAGGAGTGCATCAAGATCTTCCTGAAGGCGGACTTGGAGGTCAGGGCCCTCAGAGTCGCGAGGAGAGATAGAATAAGCCTGGAAGAGGCCATAAAGAGGATAAAACTCAAGGAGGAGGAGACCTATCGCATCTACAAGAAGATCTACGGGTTCGAGCTGGGCAGGGACCTCACCCCCTTCCACCTCGTGATAGACACCACCAAGTTAAATGCGAGTGAGGTGTTCTCCATAGTGAGCAAATTTATTGATAGCTGGCTGAAATAAGCATACATTGTATCGAATATACCGGAATATCGTTTATCGTATTACTTTAGGGGGCAGCGCTCCGGCTCAACTTAATATTCGACATTGGACAGATAAGCATGATAGGGGAGATGCTGGTAAAGGGACTGCTGGATGAGGTAGAGGAGATAGGTCAGCGATATGGGATAGTGGGAAGGAGAGAGGAGCTACTTAAGATGCTAGTAGCGGTCAAGAGCGGCAGGCACATCCTTCTGGAGGGTCCGGTGGGCGTCGGCAAGACTCTCCTCGCGAGATCACTAGCCGAATACCTATCAAGGGATTTCGTCAGGGTCGATGGTGATGAGAGGCTCAACGAGATGAAGCTAATTGGGTACTGGGACCCCCCGATGGTGCTGAAGAAGGGCTACGTCGAGGAGGCTTTCGTTCCCGGACCCCTCACCAGGGCTGCAACCAGCGGCTCGGTCCTCTTCATAAACGAATTGAACAGGCTCCCGGAATCCGCTCAGAACGCTCTTCTCCCGGTCATGGATGAGGGCCTCATCCACATACCCCACTTGGGGACCTTGAGGGCGAAGGAGGGGTTCCTCATAATAGCCACGCAGAATCCAGAGGAGGATGTCGGTGTCCTCAGGCTATCCGAGGCGTTGAAGGACAGGTTCGTTCTCGTTAAGCTGGGTTACCCTGAGAGGGACGAGGAGGTCGAGATAGTCAGGAGGCACGTGCCAGACATCGACGATGAGACCGCCGAGATCAGCGTGGACATAGTCAGGAGCACTAGGGAGCATCCGAGCATCATCAGGGGTGGATCGGTGAGGTCGTCGATAGATCTGGCTAAGATAGCCCTGATGCTGAGGGGGGATGGGGAGCGCTGGTACAGCGCCGCCCTGATGGTCCTACCTCAGAGGATAGAGCTGAGGGACACGGCTGCTAGCAAGGAGTCCCTGATAAGGGACATCGTCAGATCGGTGCTGGGAGAGGGAGGGGATTTTCTCGGATTGAGGAGCCGTTAAAGGCTCCGATGACGGAGTATGCCCAGGCTAGGGGCGTACCTAACATCAGGGAACCAATGACGAGCGATTATGAGGTGCTGAAGAGGGCTGCCGAGTACTATCTCGTCGAGGGGGATCTCCAAGGGCTGCTGAGGATATCCAATTACAGCCAGATAGTCGTGGCTAAGGCCATATCCAGGGGGAACTTCACTCCCAAGATGATATCGTCCCTGGAGAGAGACCCCGAGGCCGCCGTCAGGCTTTACAGGCAGGTCAGGTGGAGGCTCAACGAGAAAGCCAGGAGGATGTTCAGGCGGCTCGTTGCCAAGGCCGTGGTCAATCTGGTTGTGAGGGGAAGCAAGGGTAACTTGGAGGAGGACAGGAGATCGGAAGCTCCCTACGAGATGGGCATGGACTTCGACGTGGAGAGGACCATAGAGGAGATTATTGAGAGGGGCAAGAGTATCGATGAGTTGGATTATGGCGATATAGTGGGCTTGGATAAGAGGAAGAGGGAGTACTCGGCCGTCGTCATAATAGACTCCAGCGGCTCGATGTCGGGTAGGAAGATCCTGAGCGCTGCCACCATGGCTGCACTGATATCCCACAGGATCAGGGAGGGAAGGTACTCCGTGATCGGGTTCAACAGTGAAGCTTTCCCGATCAAGCACGTGAACGAGAGAAAGGAATCCATCGAGGTCGTGGAGGATATCTTGGATCTAGTGCCCCTAGGGTACACCAATATGGCCGACGGTCTGATCAAGGCCCTGGAGGAATCCAAGGGGCTGGTGAATCCCAGGTTCATACTGCTGACTGATGGCGAGTACAATGTGGGGGAGGATCCTAGGAAAGTGGTATCGCACATCAAGGGATTGCATGTAGTTTACGTGGGGAGGAGGGCCTCGAGCAGAGGTGCTAGGTTCTGCAGGGACCTGGCCAAGTTGGGTAATGGCAAGTTCCACGAACTGAGGGATCCGCGGGAGATACCTAGGCTCGTGAGGAACATACTCGGTTAACCCAGCGGGAATATAGTTAAATACCCTTGACGCTCAGATAGAGGACGGGCGGGGGTGGCCGAGATAGGTCCAAGGCGCCAGCCTTAGGAGCTGGTGGGCATCAGGCCCGCGTGGGTTCGAATCCCACCCCCCGCACCAATCAAGCATCTATTTGGTCTGGGAGGTACTTCCCTCCGCGACTATGGCAATTGCCTAGGCTCAGGTCAGTCACCGAACGATGTCCCACTGATTAGGGCCGTAACGTGAGGATGGTGCGGCCGCCGGGATTTGAACCCGGGTCGCCGGCTTGGGGGGCCGGCATCCTATCCAGGCTAGACTACGGCCGCACATGGCGGGCCCGGGGGGACTCGAACCCCCGACCTGCGGCTTAGGAGGCCGCCGCTCTATCCTTGCTGAGCTACGGGCCCCACTCAGTAGTTGTAGGTCAACCCATTTATAACTTTGACTCGGAACAAAACTTATTACGGTGATCTCCCAATACAATGATGGGCCGGGTTGGCCGAGCGGTTCAGGCAGCGGGCTGCAGACCCGTAGACGGGGGTTCGAATCCCCCACCCGGCTCTACCTCACTACCAGCCTTCCCTTCTTCACGCCCTTACTTCTCCTCAGATGCTCGGTCTCGTAGAAGAGCCTCCTTAGGAGCTGCTCCTCAGCAGGATCGGGGTCCACGCCCCTGCGCGGAGCCATCCTCCTGTAGGTCCTGATGGCCGATTCGGGATCCAGCTCGTAGAGCCCCCATCCCAGGCTTTTAGCGTAGATGGTGAATGGAGGCACGTCCTCATGGACTAGACCGTGCAGATGGGATGCGGGACCCACCCTGACACCCGCGTAAGTCAGCGTCCCTATGGAGAGCTTGGCGTGGTCCCCTATGAACGCTCCCACCTTATTGAGGCCCGTCGGAACACCTCCTACCTTGATCTCGCCGTACGTGTTCTTCAGGTTGGAGGTTATGGATCCGGCCCCTATGTTCACCCACCTACCGACGTAGCTGTGCCCCAAGAACCCCAGGTGGTACTTGTTAGAGTAGTCTGACACTATGCTAGTGGTCACCTCCCCGCCTATCCTCCCGTGCACCCCTATGTAGCTCCCCGCGACCCTCGAGCCGGTGACTATGACGGTATGCGGGCCTATGTAGAGGGGTCCCTTGAGATAGGCGTAAGGCTCTATCTGCACGCCCTCACCTATGACCACGGGACCCTCCCTGGCGTCCACCGTTACTGGTCCCAGCAGATCTAGTTCCTCTGGCAGGCTGACCGGATGATTCCCCAGCACCCTGATTTCTCCGGGAACGTTCCTTCTAGCCGGTCTGAAGAACTCCATTAGATCCTTGGCCAGGTGTATGATCAGGGACGTAGGCGAGACATCCCAGGGGGATGTCAGCAGGTGGGCATCACACGGCCTAACCTTGAATGACCCCGCATCCCCATCGAAGACCGCGCGACCGACTTCGTAGTCGAGGGAGCGAACCCTAGCAGCGACCACCTGCCCCTCCCTCACCAAGGCCTCGTCGGGCTCCAGCCCCCTGACCTTGGATAGGACCTCAGACGATACGAGGCGGGCGTTCAACAGTATGGCGGGATCCCCAAAATCCGGTCTCCTCTCCTTGGGAACTTTCTCCTCGTATCCATCCCTCACGAGCCATCTCGTTCGAGTGCCTAGCCACCTATCCATCCTCTCGAACTGTTTAACCCCTCCAGCTACGATCTCCTGCATCGGGGTGAGGTCCGTCAGGGGGGAGATGTCGCTGACCCGGGAATCCTCGAAGAGCACCACCTGAATCATAGGCACCATGTTACACCTGATGGGGTTTTTTAAGTCGGATGCCATTCCACCTCTCGTGAGGGTGAAAAACTTTGTCCCTAACCTACGAGCGCTATGAGTTCAAGAAGCTGATAAAAGAGCTGAAGAGTAAGAGAGGGAGGGGAACCGAGCTAATCTCCCTCTATATCCCACCCGGGAGAAACGTCTACGATGTCATAAAATACCTGAGGGACGAGTACGACCAGGCCAGCAACATCAAGGACAAGCTGACAAGGAAAAACGTTCAGAGCGCCATAGAGAGCATAATACAGAGGCTCAAGCTGTACAGAAAGGTACCCGAGCACGGGCTGGTGGTGTTCTGCGGGGCGATACCGCAGGGCAAGGATAGGGGAACCGAGAAGATCGAGATATACGTGATAGAACCACCGGAACCGGTCAGATCATTCCAGTACATATGCGACCACGAGTTCTACGTGGAGCCGCTGGAGGAGATGGCCAAGGAGAAGAAGGCCTACGGCCTCATAGTGATGGACAGGGGTGGTGGTGTCATAGCCGTGCTCAGGGGGCCCAACTACAAGATAGTGGACTGGGTCACCTCCGACATACCCCCCAAGCACAGCGCCGGAGGTCAGTCCCAGAGGAGATTCGAGAGGATAAGGGAGGAGAGGGTCCACGACTTCTTCAAGAGGCTGGGAAAGAGGGCGAATGAGGCCCTCCTACCGCTGGAGGATGAGCTGGAGGGGATAATAATCGGGGGGCCGGGAGACGCCAGGGAGAAGTTCGAGGAGGGTAACTTCCTGGATTACAGATTGCAGAAGAAGGTGATCGCGAACATACCGCTCTCCTATACGGAGGAGCAGGGGGTAAGGGAGCTCGTGATGAAGGCCGAGGACCTCCTGAAGGAGTCCTCCCTCTACAAGGAGAAGGCGCTAGTGGAGGAGGTCTTCCGACTCCTGGCGAAGGAGCCGGGTAAGGTGGCGTACGGTATAAAGGAGGTCGAGAGGGCGCTGGAAGCAGGGGCGGCCGAGAAGGTGCTGGTGCTGGAGGACATACCCGTGAAGAAGGTGAAGATCAGGTGCCCGCAGTGCGGCTATGAGGAGCAGAGGATCATCAGGAAGGACAGGGAGGCCTCTCTATCCGGATGGCAGTGCCCGAACTGCGGCGGAACCGTGTATGAGTTGGAGGAAGTGGACATAATAGAGTATCTGGGGGAGATGGGGAAGCAGAGCGGAGCTGAGATCTACGTGATCTCATCGGGTACCGAGTGGGGTATGCAGCTTAAGGCTCTGGGCGGCGTAGCGGCCGTTCTCCGATATGAACTGAGGGAATACTGATTCCCCCAACTGTAAAATTTTATTTAGGGGAGTGGGTAATTGGTCACTGGGCCGGTGGCGCAGGTTGGTAGCGCGCCGCCTTCGCAAGGCGGAGGTCGGGGGTTCAAGTCCCCCCCGGTCCACTGGGCCCGTGGCTCAGACTGGTCAGAGCGCCCGGCTGATAACCGGGAGGTCGGGGGTTCAAGTCCCCCCGGGCCCACTCGGGTGATCGATTTGAGGTACATCATCTTGGACACCTCCTTCCTTATGGCCCTAGCCGAGCTCCGATTCCTAAGCCTGAGCGATTTGACGAGGTTCTATCCCAACGCGAGATTGATCACAACCAGATCCGTAATTAAGGAGCTGGAGAGCTTCCTAAGGGGGAAGAGGAGGGTCTCCGCTAACGTTGCCCTTCAGGTGATAGAGAGGCACGGCGTCCTCGTGGAAGAGGGATACGGCGGGGAGGCCGATGAGGACCTGATTGCCCTAGCCAAGGAGTTGGGGGGCGTTGTGGCTACCTTCGACCTGGAGTTGAAGGAGAGGCTGCTCAGCGAGGGCATCCCCGTCATATACCTTAGGGCGGGGAAGAAGCTGGTGCTCGATGATCCGTTAAGGTTAAGTAAGGAAAGTTGAACTCAGGAGTGGTAAGAC
>WAOH01000153.1 GCA_015521385.1 Thermoproteota archaeon | reverse complement strand
TAGTTGGAAGGGGAAGGGGCCCAGAACGATTGAGGAGAGGCAAGACAAATGGATTCGAACGGTATCTTGGAATACTTCCCATACAAGCCGCGTAGATTTCAGAGGGAAGCCATAGCTTCCATAAGGTCGGCCGTGGAGGAGGGCAGGAGGTTCTGCCTCCACGCCCCGACGGGTTTCGGGAAGACGCCAGTGGTTCTCGCGGCCCTCCTTCCGGTAATAGAGGAGATGGACGGGGCCATTATATGGGCTGTAAGGACTGGAAACGAGACGGACAGGCCGATAGAGGAGCTGAAGCTAATCAGCAGGAGGAAACCAGTTTTCGGCCTCTCCTTCAGGGGTAAGAGGGACATGTGCCCCCTCGCGAGGGATCTGGGGGTCACCAGCTACGAGGGAGTCGGGACCCTCTGCAGGATGAGGAGGGACAAGTGCCCCTACCACAGGAACCTGAAGAGGATGAAGGGCGAGGAAATAGTTCCTCCGCCCAGACCCCTCACATTCTCGGAAATCTTTGAGTTCGCGAGGGAGATGAAGGTATGCCCCTACTTCCTCCAGATAGCCTTCCTGGAGTACTCCCACGTCATCTCCCTCAGCTACAATTACGTCCTCTCCCCACTGGGATGGGTCATCAGGCACAAGGTCCCGTTCAGGGAATCCATACTCGTTGTCGATGAGGCCCATAACATAGAGAGGGCCGCGATGGAGTTGAACAGCAAGAGCGTCACCTCGGTGACGGTGGATAGGGCCCTGAAGGAGGTTGAGAGGTACGACCCGGAGGACGAGACCGGATTGAGGGAGAAGCTCTCCTCAACGCTCAGTTTCATGTCCGAGGTCGCGGTCTCGGAGGACGGCGTGTTCAGCTTGAGTGCCTTCCTCGGTGAGACGGGCCTGGGTCCGGACGACGTAAAGGCCATGTATGCTATAGCGGAGGAGGTGTACCGGGATCAGATGAGGAGGGGTAAGGAGCCACGCTCCTACCTCAACTCCGTGGCCGAGTTCCTGATCGTGGCCTTGGAGAAGAGCGGACAGGAAGGAGTGGCTTACCTCTACTCCAAGGAGAGGTCGGGGATCAAGCTGGAAGTGTGGGACATGAGGACCAAGGAATCCTTGGCTCCTGTGTGGGACGACTTCTACAGCGTCGTCTTCATGTCGGGCACGCTGGAGCCCATCGACGCGTTCGCCGAAACTGCCGGCGTTGAGGATTGCGCTAAAATGAGCATACCCTCGATGGCAGACCCCGAGAAAGTGAGGAGTCTCATAGTAAGCGGGGTGAGCACCAAAGGGGAGGAACTCTCGGCCGAGATGGTCAGGAGGTACCTGAGAGTCGTTGACGCGTTTCTATCCCTCCCCGGGAACTTGGCGATATTCACGGCCAGCTACAGGATCCAAGAGGAGGTGCTCCCCGGAATAAGGGAGCTAGTGGAGAACCACGGGAGGCGCCTGTTCGTGGAGAGGAGGGACATGCCCGGCGATGAGGCGAGCAGGATACTGAAGGAGTTCAAGTCACTGCCTAAACGAGGGGAGGAGGGTCTGCTTGTGGCGCCAGCCGGAGGCAGGTTCGCGGAGGGGGCCGACTTCCCTGGTGAGGAGCTAGAGGGAGTGATGCTCTTGGGAATACCCTTCGATCGCCTCACCACCAAGACCAGGCTCTTCATCGAGTATAATCAGAGGATCTACGGGAAGAGGAGGGGGAGGTACCTTTCGTACGTGGTCCCGGCTCTCAGAAGGGCCTCCCAGGCGTTGGGAAGGGTAATCAGGTCGGAAGAGGACGAAGGGATCTTCGTTCTGGCGGATGAGAGGTATATGAGACGCACCTACTTCAAACTGCTTCCCGATTTCGTGAAACAGAATGTGAGCTTAGCTAGGTGGGATGAGATAAGGCCTCCATACTGAGTGCAACGGCGACGCCCTAGGGGGGTGGGCGTCCGCAGCACCCCTCCCACCCCCGAGAACCTGTATCATCTGGATCGAACTCAAAAGTTATTATGACGGGCAGCCGTAACCTTGGATGCTCGGGACCATCATCAACACGGTTACTGTGCTGGCTGGATCATCTGCTGGCCTCCTTCTAGGCAAGAAGATGGGAGAGTCGGGGAAGGAGACGGTGTTTCAGGTCGTCGGCCTTTTCACGTTCTACCTAGGGGTGAGCATGGCTCTGGAAACTAGGAACCCCATCGGCCTGATCTTGGGGCTGCTTACTGGAACTCTGCTTGGTGAGAGGCTCGGACTGGAGGAGGCCTTGGAGGGTGCGGCGGAGCGCCTGAGGCGGAGTATAGGAGGTGACTCGAACTTCGTCGAGGGGCTCATGACGGCTTTCCTCACGTTTTGCGTCGGTCCAATGACCATAATCGGCTCCATCAGGGATGGGATGGGAGATCCATCCATAATAATGGCAAAGTCCGTGATGGACGGCTTCGCCTCCATGGCCTACGCGGCGGCCCTCGGTCCTGGCGTCGTCTTCTCCTCCATCCCCCTCTTCCTGTTCCAAGGATCGCTGTCAATTGCGGGCTCGCTGATAGGCGCTTCGCTCCCCGAGGCGGCCATAGGTGATCTAACCGGGGCCGGCGGCGTGATACTGCTGGGACTGGCCCTCAACCTCCTCAAGGTCAGGAGGATAAAGGTGGGGAACATGCTCCCCAGTCTCCTGATGGCCCCGCTGATCTCCATCCTCTGGTCCGGCCTTCCCGTTCCTACCCCCTGATCCTCGCCCCCTCATTCGTGATCCTCCTCTTAACGACCCTCCCCATGGTGGACCATGCCTCCTCTATCTCCTCGCATCTCTCACACACGGCCGCTACGGCCGGACCCGTGCCGGACAGGCCCGCCCCCAGTGCCCCAAGTCTAATCGCCTCCAGAGCTGGGGAGGGGTCGTAACCCAGCAGCGATGAGTAGAGGAGGCCGTTCAGCGTCATGGCGTCCCATATCCTTCCCGGGAGGAGGGAGAATATGGAGTCAACGGTTCCAGCGTAGGACCTCAGGAGATCCGCGTCGACCTCGACGGTGGACCTCGGAGCCTGACGCTCGGGCAGGAGAACAAGCACATCCATCTCCCTCAGGGGAATCCTCATGAGCAGCTCATCCCTCGAGTTGTCGGTCATGACGAAGCCGCCCAGCATGGAAGCAGCCGCATCGTCCAGAGCACCGGTGATGGTAACTCCCGCTGACCTAGCAGCCCTAACGGAGACCCTCAGGGCCTCAGATAGGTCCTTCCGGCCGTGAAGGGCCATGACTGAGAGCACCACCGCGTTGGCCACGGCGCTGCTGCTCTTCAAGCCCCAGCCTGCAGGGATCTCCGAGTCCACCCGGACCCTGACCCCATCTCCACCGACCTCTTTCAGGGCTAGGAGGGCCGCCTCCCTGACGAGGGGATCTTCAGGCACCTCCAATTCGCTGGAGGGTTCAGCCTCAGCCCTCACCTCGAAATCTATCGAGATGGCAGCTCCCTTCCAGCTGGCTATCGCGTTTACAACTGTTATGGCTCCGTTCACCCTGACCTCAACCATCTCCACCACCTAGGAGGGACCCGGCCACCTCCATCATCAGGTCCTCATCTGGATCTATGCCGAACCATATCCTCTCGGCCTCAGCAGCCTGCTTTACGAGCATGGGGAGGCCGCCGACGGCCCTACAACCCCTCCTCTTGGCCTCCCTCACAAGCGCTGTCTCGGGAGGGTTGTACACGAGATCGAACACGTAACAACCCGGCTTCAGGGATCCGGGGTCCAGCGGAACTCCCTCACCCAGCGTGCCTAGGGGCGTGGCGTTGATCAGGAGATCAACTTTACCGGCGATTCGAGACCTCTCCTCCCACTCCACAGCCACCGCGTCGAGTCCGAGCCTGTTGCACAGTGGGAGGATCCCCTCCACCCGCTCAATCCTCCTAGAGGTTATGTAGACCCTGTCAACCCTTCCAGAGAGTCCCGCGAGGACGGATCGGGCGGCACCGCCGGCACCTATGAGGAGCGCGCTCTCAACACTGCGGAACCCCAGAATCTCTAGGCTATGGATGACGCCACTGATGTCTGTGTTGTAGCCCAAGGCTTTCTCCTCGAACTTTACCGTGTTCACGGCACCCGTGAGCTCCGCCTCGTCGCTCAACCAATCGACGGAGTCGCGAGCCACCTCCTTGTACGGGATAGTCACGTTGCAGCCAGCGGCCCCCAAAGCCTTCAACCCGTCCAATGCCTTGGGGAAATCGAGCACATCGAAGGCCAGATAGACGGCATTCACCCCTACCCTGCTATAGGAGGCGTTGTGAATTGCCGGTGAGATCGAGTGGTGTACCGGATGCCCGAGAAGGCATGTGAGCCTCGTACTCGAGTCTATCCTCATCCAGCCATCGAATCCCCTCCTCCTTTTAAGGGATGAGTGCGTCACCGCCGGCAGGTGGGAAGACTTAATTCCTCAACTCGCCCACTGGCTGGGTGCCTATGAAGACCTCCCACGTGGGCAGCTACCCCTTGGATCACTCCCCGGATAACCTGAGGAGGGCGTTCCTCGACACAATAGATGCTGGGATCACCGTCCCACCTGTTCCACAGCTGAGGCCCTTCACGGACATGTACCTGGAACCCCTAGTGGAGATGGGTCACCTCGAGCCCATAGGTGGAGGCAAGTACAGGCCCGTCGACCTTCACGGCGAGCCCGAACTGCCCAAGCTGGATGAGGTGGAATGGCTCCTCGAGCTGGCCGACGAGATGAACTTCGACCTGTCCGCGGTCAGGCTCCCCCTCACGGGCCCCTTCACGCTGGCGAGCAGGGTTGAAGTGGGAGAGGGCGGCATCTTCAACTCGCTTCTAGCGGACAAGAGGGCCCTATTCGACTTCTTCGTTCCCTACGTGTCGAAGATAGCCGAGAAAATGGATTCCATCGGCTTCGGGTACGTCTTCGTCGACGAGCCGGTCATAGGTCTCTTGGTGGGGAGGAGGATACTCTTCGACTACAGGGAGGAGGACATAATAGAATCGTATGAGCGGGTCTTCTCCGGCGTGAGGGCAGAGAAGGGAACCCACATATGCGGGAAACTGTCTCCCAAGCTCTCGGATCTGCTGATGAAGGTTCCAGTGAGGTTTCTGAGCCACGAGTTCTTCGACTCTAGGTCGAATCTCGAGAGGTTCTCCCGACAGAAGCTGGAGGAGGCGGACAAGGTCCTCTCCCCCGGCGTGGTGAGCGCGCAGAGCATGGAGGTGGAGGAGAGGGAAGCTGTCAGGGATCTCCTCAAGGAGCTGGTGGAGAGGTTCGGGATCGAGAGGATAGACTTGGTCAGCGGGGACTGCGGGTTCGGTGGATTGAAGGCCGCTGGACCCCGAGCATATGAAGTGGCCATAGGCAAGCTCAGAGTGATAGCGGAGGTGGTCGCATCCCTTCAGAGCGAGTGCGGGTGAGGATCCTACCCGCTGGCGTGGAGGTTGAAGCTGATAGGGGCGAGCTGCTATCGGATGTGCTTAGCAGGGCCATTTCGTTCCCCCTACCGTGTGGAGGTGCCGGGTACTGCGGCGGGTGCGCCGTTCGCGTGCTCGAGGGCGAGGTGACTCCCCCAAGTAGGGAGGAGCGGCTGACCGGGGTCATGGAGAGGGGACTGAGACTGGCCTGCAGGACCAGGGTGATGGGGGATGCGGCGGTTGAGGTCCCCAGAATAGCCCCGGTGGCCACGGTCTCGGGAATGATGCCCCGATTCGAGCTGAATCCTCTGATCAGGAGGTCCGGATCGGGGGACATGGCCCTCCCCAGATCCCTCCCCGAACCGTCACTCAGCTTCAGGG
>WAOH01000152.1 GCA_015521385.1 Thermoproteota archaeon | reverse complement strand
TAACA
Organism: Thermoproteota archaeon; assembly: GCA_015521385.1. Lineage (GTDB taxonomy): Archaea > Korarchaeota > Korarchaeia > Korarchaeales > Korarchaeaceae > Korarchaeum. The sequence continues at coordinate 3,664 of WAOH01000152.1, read as the reverse complement.
TCAGGATCCTCACCCCTATCCTAGCTCTCTACATCTCTCGAACCCATGGCATCGAGATAGAGGAAGTGAGGAGGATCGCACTCAAGTCCGCTCTGCAGGGAGAAGGCCTCTCCGCCCTAGGCGATGTGATCAGGGCTGAACCCACACAGGATGCTAGGGACCTCTATCGGGCGATCAGGTCTGCTGCTCAGGGCCAGAGCGCTCAGCTCCCGCCCGAGAGGGCAATCAGGATCTCCATTGTGGATGTGGGCGCGAAGCAGAGGACGATAAAGAGGATCGGCGGGTTCAAGGAAATGAGGGGGGCGAGCCTCCTGATCGACGCCTTGCCGAGGGTCATTTCGGGAGTCGTGGAGCGAACCTTGGGTTACGAGTTCGTCCTATCCAAGGAGGCTGGTGAGCTGGTCTTCCTCTCCACGGCTGAGCTGAACGATAGGATAAGCGATGAGCTCATGAAAGCTATCGAGGAGATCCCGTTCGGTGAGACGCTGCAGTTAAAGACGAATTTCGATACGGGGCCGGACCTGCTCATCGAGGACCTCCTCCTTCGGGCAGGCTCCTCTTACGTCCTCTCTCTCGCTAACTGCAGACATTTGAAACCTTCGGGGGATGACAGTCAGTTAGTAGAACCCCATGAGCTGTGCAGATCATGCAGAAACGAGATAGCGATGCCAGAGGGAGAACTGAGGTCTGTTCTCAGCGGGCTGAGCGGGGACGTGGAGAGGCTGATGAACCTCCTGAGGAGGGATCTAGAGAGCGAGGAGGTGAGGATATGCAAGAAATGCTTAGCTCAGTGGACCTTCGGTCAGGCTCTTGTGGAGATCCTCTCTGGCAGATCCGATTGGATGGATGACGTTGTGACGGTCGTCGAGGAATCTAACGTCTTCAAAGTCCTGCAAGAGATCAAGGAGTTCGGCGAGAGGATGGGCATGAAGCCCTCCTTCGTGACCAACCTCGACGATTACAATTACGCTGAGGGCTCAAACGCGCTAGTAGCCATGGTATCGGCGGACGGCGACAGGTTCGGGAGGCTGAAAAGTGGGGCTCGCTCGCTAACCCAATTCTACGCCCTCAGCGTTCTCTTCATGACCCTCATGAAGGAGGGTTTCATCTCCGGAGCTAAAAAGGCTCTGGAATTCGAGCAGCACCTGCAGGGCTGTCTAGTTCCGCCGGAAACCTCCGGGTGGGAGGTGGAGGTCAGTATCCCCGTCACCCCCCTCTTCATAGCCGGAGATGATATGGTCTTCGTTATCAGGGCCGAGCACCTGAAGTGCTTCCTAGAGGGCTTCCATGCGAGGGCGAGGCAGATCGCCTCGAGAGCGAGGGAGCTGGGAATCATACGCCCGGAGGATTCGATAGGCGTCAGCATGGGGGCATCCGTAGCGAGGACGAAGGTTCCGGGCCTGTTCATGTACGACTCATCCCACGACGTGCAGAGGGCGTTGAAGAACGTGCTCAGGGAATATGGGGATAAGAACTGGACCTTCGCGACCCACCTCCACCTGGCCTATTTCAAGTCCTCGGCTTCCTGGCAGATGGTGAGGAAGCTCGATCTCATGGAGGGCGTCGATCCCTCCCAGGCCGGTAAGGTGAGGAACTGGCTGATTTGGCTGGCTGATGACGATAGATCCCCCGTCCTGAAGGCTCTTGATCGTGCGGTAGAGGTCCAGGCCGGCAGGGAAGTGGTCAGGGGAGCCGATCTGAAGGGGGTGATGGAAGACCTCCTCTCAGGGAAGGTATATCCCCAGTTAGCCCTGCTCAGGTGGATGAGCGACATTTCCCGGGCTCTCAAAGAGGAAGAGCCGACTGAGGAGGGCATTACCAAGGCGGAGAGGATGAAAAACATGGTGTTCACCCTATACAGGGGCGAGAACCTTCCCATGGAGAGGAGCTGGCTTCCTCTATACCTGATCTCGGCCATTTTAGACATGGTTGAGGACAGAGCTGGACGCACGGTGGAACCTAACAGGAGTAGACAGGATGAGGATGTGTTGGAGTGCGTGTGGGAGGGGTTCACCGGATGTTGAGGGATGTGATCCTGATTGTTAGGGGGATGAGATCCGTCCAGCCCTCGGATGAGGTCAGGAAGGTGGACCACAGGATAATGTGGTACAGGAGGCTCGTCAGGGACGGTAATGGGAACTTAAGGAGGGTAGAGTCACCGATATCACCCTCCGCATTCAAGGGAGCCCTGAGGCAAGTTGCCTGCACGATAGTCACGCACGATCCGAGTCTGAGGGACGCTTACCTGTCTCTATTCGGACGGGACGTTTGGATCGGAAGGAACGCGGTTCATAGGTGTCCGGGGATAGACCCTAGCGCTGAGGTAGACGGAAAGCTCGTGGTAGAGCTCGTTGATGTCCGCGCTCTGGATGGGGAGAGAGAACCTACGAAGGCGGTCGAGGTGAGGCCTAGAGTGAGGATAGACGCCGAAACCGGTTCTGTGAGTAAGGGCGCCTTGGTATTCTCAGAGGCCATCTCGTCCCGGCTGGAGGTTAGGTTCAGGCTCTCCTCCACCTCCGATCTGACCGAAGATGAGAGGAGGCTTCTCGAGGCCTCGCTCAGGGCCCTGATGGGCTGGGGAATAGGCGGTTGGGCCAGCGTGGGATTCGGCATAGTCGAGGGGGTGAGGGTCGAGGAGGTGAGTTCATGACGGATCACGTGGCCTACTTGGAGATCCAGCTCCTCGAGCCGCTCGCGGTCAGGGGATCCTACGGGAGGGGTAACTTCTACAGGGTCCCCAGCTACATACCATCCTCAACGCTCACCGGTGCGATCCTGAACAAGTTCTACTTGTCCGGGCGGGGGCGGGCGAACGAGGTGCACATGTGGTCGAGTCACGCCTTTCCCGGCGACCCACCTGAGCTGGGTAACCCACCAGCCCTTCCGCTGGCCACGCTCTCCACTTACAGGGAGGCGAGCGGTTCATCCAGCCAAGCTGTGGTATCGGTCGCCCTCTTCCTCGCCAAGGCAATGAGGGAGGGGCCAGATATCCTGAAAGAGATAGAGGAACTCGACCCGAAGGTGGGGGAGAAGTTCGCTAAGGTGGTGCGGGAAGATAGGGGTGTGGATGTGAGCACGGTCACCCCACCCCTGAAGGAGTTCGAGACCCACGTTACCCTAGACTACAGGCATAGGACCCACGCGATCATGGAGGGAGGATCAGAGTCGGAGAAGGGGGGTAAGGGACTCATCTTCTCTCAGGAGATCATACTGCCGTTCGGAAGGGAGGGGCCCGAATCCGAGGAGGAGTGTGCGAAGTTCCACGCTCTGGCATTTCTCAGTTCTGACCTGCTCAACTTCATTGATGAGGGGATTGAGCTCCGACTGGGATCGATGAGGAGCAAGGGATACGGTCTGGCCTGGCTGACCGTGGACAAAAAAAGAAGAGTAGCGATCGATGAGTACAGGAGACAGAGGGAACAGCACCTATCCAAAATGGTCGAAGAGGATTGGCTCACTGTGGATGTGCTCGGATTTGCTAGGCCCGACCTCCTCACCAAGGCCGGTCTTGGGAATCCCACCTACAGCAAGGTGGAGCTGGTTGACGTGAAGTTCTGGTATAAGCAGCCCGGCCAGAAAGGCCAGTTCCACCTCTACAGGAACGTGCTGAGCCCTAGGAGCGTGCTCGTCTTCGAAAGCCCACTCAAGTCGGGCTCCCTCCAGC
>WAOH01000151.1 GCA_015521385.1 Thermoproteota archaeon | reverse complement strand
CCTGGAAGAGGCACGACCCCTCGGGATCGATAGTCTACCTCCCGGGGTGGTACCTGAGCGACGAGTTCGAGGTGGACTGCCGCAGGAGAGCGAACTGCTTTGAGGCGGCAACTAAGAGCCTCATGAAGACCTTGTCCGATGCCGATGCCGATCACATAAACGTGTGGTGGGCCAGCTCGCACCTCTACCAGACGGGGGCATCGAAGGACGAGGTGGATAGGGTCCTCCAGGCCTACGAGAGGTGGTTCAGTGAAGTCGTCGATCCCCTGGTGAGGGAGGGGAGGGTCGTTTGGAAGACATTCGACGAGATGACCGAGATATACCTGAGGTGGGAGAAGGCGAGGCAGAGGTACGAGTCCAAGCTGGCGAGGGTGGACCACGGGTTCTGGAGGATGCACGTGGACCCGGACGATCCACGCTACTACGTGTACTTCGCCGTCAACGTGAACGATTACTACGACCCGGACCTGTGCGCCGAGACCCTGAACAGGCTGCTGGACATCTACGGAAGGTACGGTGTGGAGGCGGACTTCTACTTCACGGGGCCGGTCCTGAGGGCCCTGATGGCGAGCCATCCAGAGGTGGTGGAGAGGATCAGGGAGATGGGGATGGGCATCAACTACCACCTCAGGCCGCCCCATCCAGCATGCGACTCCCACATCGCGATCGCTCGCTATGGGGGGAGGTGCGTCGAGGTGGCGGACCTCCCCTACGACGACAAGGTTCGCCTCCTCGAGGGATTCGAGCGTCACGCCCTGATCACGTCCGGATACACGCCGAACAGGAGGGATTTCTGCGCCAGCTACGACGGAGGGCTGCCGGGTGGGTACGAGTACGTGAGGGAGGTGTTCGGCTCACCGCCAGTCATCTCGGGGATCAACACCAGGGATGAGGAGCTGAAGACAGCGGAGCTCGAGGTCCTCAGGCGAATGGGCCTGAGGATGTACGTGGCCTATCACATTGGCGGGACGGATCCGGAGAACCCCTTCAGGGTGAGTTTCGGGCTCCTCGAGAGGCCCTCCGATTTCGGCCTCGCCTTCGCCTCCGAGTTGAGCAAGGCAGGGTATGATGGGGGAAGGATGGCCGAGCTCCTCTTCGAGAGCGCCCCAAGCTATGACCGACCGCTATTCGGAGCGATACTGGTTCACGATTACGACTTCTACAAGAAGAGCTGGCTAAAAACCCCTCTTCTAGGTAAGGAGAATTATTACAGCCGGGAGGAGATGGAGAGGAGGTTCCGGGCCTACGAGGACTTGGTGAAGGCCATAATCTCCACGGAGGGGGTGAAGGTGGTGACCGGCGCCTACATAGTCTCGATGTATGAGAGGTATCTGGCCGCCATAGGCGGGTGAAAACTAGTTTTTGACAGCACGGGGGACACAAGCAGGTCGGGAAGGCGAGCATCTCCCGATATCAGAAGAACCAATCATTGAGGATCCTCGCCTTCACTTCCCTCGATGGTGCGCATTCATCCCAGCATCGTGTCCAGCAGGAGCATCGCTATGAACCCTATGAAGAAGGAGAGCGTCGCCTTATTCTCGTGACCGCTCCTGTGAGTTTCAGGTAGGGCCTCGTGGCTCACCACGTATATCATCGCCCCGGCACCGAATCCCATCGCGGCCGGAAGCATGGGCAGCGAGACGGACGTGAGGGCGGCTGCCATCACCGCCAGAACCACCTCGGAGAATCCGCTGAGCCAGGCGTAAAGGAGGGCCCTTGACATGCTCCCCGTGGTGGCATACACGGGTAGGGAGACCGCCAGCCCTTCCGGAGCATCTTGGAGGGATATTGCCAGGCCCAAGGCAACCGCATCGCCCACACCGAAGGCGCTGGCCACCCCTATGGAGAGGCCCTCGGGAAGGTTGTGTATTATTATAGCCAGGGCCACGAGCCAGGCAGCCTTGAGCTTGCGAACGGCCTTCTCAGGTCCCTCGTACCCCTTGACCAAGTGCTCGTGGGGGATCAGCAGGTTGACGGCGTGCACCGCCAGCGCCCCGGTCACCAAGCCCAAGAGAGGGTGGAGGGGGCCGAACCTCTCCATGGCCGGTAGCAGGAGGCTCGTGAAGCTGGCCACGAGCATGACCCCGCTGCTGAACCCGAGGCCCAGATCCACCAGCAGGGAGAAGCTTCTGTCCGTCGCACCCTTGCCCCGCAGCAGGATCACGGGAAGTCCGCCGAGGGTGGTGCTGAGCATCGCCAAGCTGGAGAGTATCGCAGCCAGTGCGATCACGTTACCGCCGCTCACCTCGGCTATGAGTTCAATGAGGCCCATGGCGACCCCCTTTCGATACCTTGGTTCCGGTGAGGAAGCCCTTATTATCCTATTGGCCCGTAATCGGCATCGAAGTCAGGGGGTTTCCCCCGAAGATCCGGCAGGCCCTATTCAACTCCGAACTCGAACGGCCCACTGCCGGACTAACACTCGGGCCTCAGCACGGCCTCCAGCACGGGGATCATCTCCTCCCTCCATTCCTTCCGCCACATGTCGTAGAAGT
>WAOH01000150.1 GCA_015521385.1 Thermoproteota archaeon | reverse complement strand
GATTAGGGAGCTGCGCGTGAAGATCAGTGATGTCTCCGAGTCGACGGGACTGAAGGTCCGCAGACCGGTTCCCAGAGAGGTGAAATTCGTCGACGAGGTGCCGGGAGGCGGGTGCACGGGTTACGACGGGGAGGTCCTGTTGCTGGCTGAGGAGGTGGCCGGATGGGTCCCCCAGGTCCTGAAAAAGGAGGCGGTGGTCCTGCACACCGTCCCGAGCGTGGATGAGGTCCCCCAGGTACACGATGTGGCTTGGTACTACTCGGGGGCTCCCAGGAGGCTGTGGTTGAGATGCCGAGTTCCTCCTGAAGGTCCGTTCCACGATTACGATCCCTACGACCTTCTGTCGCTCGTACGGAGAGAGGAGCTGGACGAGGCCGTGAGGCACCTGATCAGGACGGTGAACTCCTCCGCCGAGAGAGAATCGCTGGACTTCGAGACGTACGTGGCCCTTCTCAACAGGATCGCCGGGATGATGGCTAGGATAACTGAAAGCGATGCCAGGATAATGGAGATAATCTCGGGGAATCCCTCCGTCACCGACAAGGAGATCAGGAGCAAGGGGATAACTGGGGCCACCCTGAGCAGGTCGCTGAAGAAGCTGAGGGCGCTAGGAATGATATTCGGTCCCGAGAATGTGAATAACTGGAAGTTGGGTCTGACTACCCTCCTCATCAGATTCCCCAACCGGAAGGAGTGCAGGAGGGCCTTCTGGAGGTTTCCGTACACTTACAGCGCGTACATCCCCGTCTCCTCCAGGGCCGACGTAAGGGCGTACCTGTCCTACCCATACCAGGGCCTGGACGCCCTGAGGGACGCCCTAGAGGGGAGGATCCCCATCTACCTGGTGAGGGATGCCGCCTTCGGTCTCTCCCTCGATGCAGATAGGAGCCCGTACGATGTGGTGGAGAAGCTCTCCAGACCCCGACCGAGGCGGGGAAGGGACCTGAGCATTCGCGTGGAGAAGCCGGAGATCGACCTCGATAGGAACGATCTGAGGATCCTCAACCTGGTTCTCAAGTACGGGAGGGTCACGTACAAGCTCTTGAGGAGGGAGAAGATCCCTGATCCCAAGAAGAGGCTCAGCCAGCTGAGGAAGAAGGGCTACATAGTCAGGATCTACTTCCACGGGATCCCGAAGGGCATGGAGAAACTCTTGCTGATGGTGGAGGTCCCTCACAAAGAGATGATGCCCCTCCACTCCTTCCTGAGCTCGGTGGGCTCGGTCCTCACCCATTACTTGGAGGGGAGTGACTTCAGGGGGCTCATTTCCCTCCTCGTCACCAGGCCGGAGGTGAGGGGAGACCTCATCTCCACGGTGAGGTCCATTTACGGCGATCGCCTCGTCTTGGCGGAGGACTTCTTGGACATAAGTCCCGGTTGGAGGTTGCCAATAGATCTGTGGGACGAGGAGAGTGGGACCTTTACCTGGGAGGAGCCTGTCATCAGATTGGCGAAGGACCTCGAGGCCTGCATCAAAAAAGTGTGAGGAATGGAGCTTTCAGGTGTTTGGATCAGGCAGCGGCGGTATTGGAGCGGAAGGCGGCAGCCCTGATCACCTCCCGATATACGTCTAACGACGTATCATTTTGTCATTAAGTGGTCGAGAACGTGAGGGAGCTGATGACTCAGCTGAGTTATTCAGACTATTACCAATCAGATCTGGTTAATTCACCTCCTGAGAACAAATAAATTCCAGAACAGCATTCCCACACGTTTTTATAGTTCGAAATGACGGGTCAAACTTTCGCCGCATGTCGAAGCCACGGGACCCGATCGGGCGCCGGAGCCGACCCCTCTCCAGCTTCGATCGACGTTCCATTTCCCAAGGAGCTGAATGGTCAACTAGAGGGGCTAACTGCCAACTACCCACCCAGCCGTGCGTTTACGACTGTGAAATATCCGAGGGGATCCAAGGCCCCCCGATGGGGCAGCCGACTCTGCCCCGACGGGGCACTGTTCCGGGTCCGGAAGGGGGTTCAGGTGATGGGATCGATGATGCGTGGACGCACGTCGCTCTTGGAGTTCCTCTATAGTCTGCATCCCCTTGTGGGCCCGAAATCCCCGCGTCCATCCAATGGGGAGACTTTTTATGGAGGACCCGTGTCTCGCGTAGGTAGATCCCATGAGAAGATCTTTTCTCCTGATGTCACTCCTTATCCTACCTCTGATAGCTGTCTCTCCCCAGGGGACCGATCTAGCGATCGAAAAGGTGGTGCTGGGCGACGCGAGCGTCACCGCGGGCGAGGTGCTCGAGGTTACTACGGTGGTCAGGAACCTGGGCCCGACCCAGTACGCGGGGAAGTTCGACCTCCTCTACTACGTGGATGGGAAGATGGTCGACAGGGTCAGGTGGAACGCCTCCAAGTACCCAGAAGGAATGCCCAAGGGAGGGCAGCAGGGGTACATCCACCACCTCAGCACCTCGGGGATGGCTGTGGGGGAGCACGAACTCGCGGTGAGGATGGAACTGGTGGGGGCCAGCGACCCCAATACGGGGAACAATGAAGGGAGGGCTGCCTTCACCGTATTGCCCGCGGGGAGCGAGAAGGGGAGCTCCGGGGAAATCCCTCTCCAGCTCCTGATCGGAGTGCTAGCGATCGCGGTCATTCTGGCTCTGGTCCTGCTGCTGAGACGCCGCTGATCGCGGTCACCTCCGAGGTGCGAAGCGGCCGGATGAGGACTAGCCAACCAGTTGATCGCCCCTCACTCCCACCCATCGACCGAGTAATACCGGATTACTGGGGGAGGTCAGACCTCTTCCCGATCCCCGGCAGCCCCGAAACCCGAATCCCATCCTGTGCGTGGATCTCCAGGATGGATAGGGCACACCTTTTTTAGAATGGGTTAACCATCGGGCGCGTGTGGGTAGCAGCCCTGGCCACGGCCATCGGCATGTGGGGGCTCGTCGTAGTGATTTCCGCCGTCGCGGCGACCTACGTCGCGAGGCTCGCACCTGAGAGACCGTTCTACCC
>WAOH01000149.1 GCA_015521385.1 Thermoproteota archaeon | reverse complement strand
ATGGTGGATCATGCCCAAGGTGTTCAGTCAGGCCCCGGTCATCCCCATGATCCTGATAGGGGATCCCGGAGAGTTCGAACACCTGAGCGCGAAGCTCAGGTACATAATCGGCCCAACCACACCGGACGCGGGCAAGCCAGGGAACCTGAGGTACGACCTTAAGGGAACAAACAGGGTGCTCAACATCATACACGCTGCGGACGATCCTGCGGCCGCCATTAGGGAGGCTAGTGTCTTCTTCGATCTGGACGAGATCTTGGATGCGATGCTCTCCACTGAGGAGGTCCGGTATGATCCAGATGAGATAGTACCGGAGGAGCCGGTGAACCTCCTTAGGTGGAGGACTTTCAATGAGGTCAAGCTCGAGGCATTAGACTACATAGACATCAGGAGAGCGGAGATCCAGGAACTCTTGGACAGGGAGGCCGAGATAGTCGCTAAAGAACTACCGATAGATGAGGAAAGGCTAGCTCTCAAGGAAATAGAGGCTAGACTGTCCATGATCGCCAGCGAGATCATGGAGGAGATAGATAAGGAGCTTGTCAGGAACGCAAGGCTTCCGGCCGATCCTAAAGGTAAGGGTAGGTTGGCTGAGAGGTTGGAGGACTCCCTAGTAGCCGCGAATATGATAAAGCTGCTTAGCGATGAGAGGGCCCTCTCCGATGAGAGCGAGTTCGATAAGCTGCTCATGTTCAGCCTGTCTAGGGAATTAATCGGCTCTGGATGGGGGGAGGTTGTGGTTCACAGCACATGGGCGGTGATGCCGCAGATGGTGAAGGATCTCGAGAAGAACGGGAAGGTGGTGATTACATCTTCCTAATTCTTTTTTATGACGCGAGGTATAAATAGCAAAAGGTCCCGTTTAAATCGGATGGATACCATTATATATGACGAAAACGCATGTTATAGTTAGGTGGTAGGAAACGATACAGCCGTGCGAACTCGTGGTTAAGACGCTCATTCCCTCCGTGAGAGCTCTCGTAGCCAAGGAGCTCATAACAAAGTATAATCTCAGACAGATAGATGTGGCTAAGATGCTCGGGGTTACCCAAGCAGCCATAAGTCAGTACCTGAGGGGCGCCAGGGGTAACATAATAGATCTGAGAAACGACAAGGAGATAATGAGGATAGTTGATAGAATAGCCACGGGCCTGATAAACAAGGACCTAACCAAGAAGGACCTTTCCATACTCATCTGCGAGATATGCTACCAAGCTAGGAAGAAGAGGATATACTGCAAGTCAGGCATGAGGATTCAGGGTAAGTACGCGGAGGCCGCTGACCTCATGTGCATGGAGTACGACATCCCCAGAGAGAAAGGAGAGCTCAGGGATGTGGTCAATAGGCTACTCCAAGGTAGCAGCGGGGAATAAGAAGTGAGGCGGAGGGAAAAAGAGTAGGTGAGAGTAGTCAGGAGACCTCCCTTATCTTTTCCTCCACTATATCTAGGGCCTTGAAGAGGAACTCCTCCTCGATGTTTAACGGTGGGAATATCCTGAGGGTATTGACTCCCGCAGTTATTATGGCCACCCCGGACCTCCAAGACCTCATCATTATCTCGTGAGCTAAATCCGGGGCCTTCTTCCGGCTGGTCTTGTCCTTCACGATCTCTATTCCTATCATCAGACCCTTGCCCCTGACATCTCCCACTATCTCGTACTTCTCCTTCCACTCGTTGAGCAGTTTCATCACCTTCTCACCCAGCGCTGCAGCCCTCTCCACCAGCTTCTCCCTCTCTATCACATTTATCGTAGCTAATCCTGAGGCGCAGGATACTGGATTGCCGCCGAATGTGGAGGCGTGAGATCCACCCGGCCACGTCATCACATCCTCCCTAGCTATAGTGGCTCCTATCGGCAATCCCCCACCTAGAGCCTTAGCGCTGGTCAGGATGTCCGGGTCGACTCCGAAGTGTTGGATGGCCCACCACTTCCCGGTTCTACCCATCCCGGCCTGGACCTCATCGTCTATCAGAAGGATACCGTGCTGATCAGCGAGCTTCCTCAACTGGGGTATGAAGTTGTCTGGCGGGACTATGTATCCTCCCTCCCCCTGAATTGGCTCGAATATGAAGGCAGCCACCTCCTCGGGCGGAACGAATTTATTGAGAATCCAGTCCTCGATAAAGGCTATCGTTCTATTGGCGCATTCCTCCGGATCGTCGGGCGGAGCCCCAAACGGACATCTGTAGGCGTAGGGATATGGTACATGCACTATACCCGGAACGAGAGGGGAGAACCCGGCGCGCTGAACTGGCTTGCTCGAGGTTATACTGAGAGATCCGTAGGTCCTCCCGTGGAATGCGCCTATGAACCCGATTATGTACTGCCTCTTGGTCCTCCACCTAGCTAGCTTTATGGCCGCCTCGACCGACTCTGTTCCACTGTTGGAGAAGAAGACTCTCTTTCCGAAAGTTCCGGGCGATATGGAGACCAGTTTCTCGGCGAATTTTACCGATTCCTCGTAGTAGAAATCGGTGTTCGAGTAATGGAGCAGCTTCTCTGCCTGTCTCTTTATGGCCTCGACGACCTCGGGATGGGAGTGCCCTACGTTCATCACCCCTAGTCCCGAGTTCAAGTCGATGTACACATTCCCATCCACATCGTAGAGAAGCGATCCCTCACCTCTCTCTACCACAAGTGGGTAGAACCGCACATAGGAAGGGGAGATCACCTTTGAATCTCTCTCTAAGATTTCCTTGGCCTTAGGACCGGGAGGAGTGACTACTATCTTGGGTACTTCCATGGCACCACCCTACGACTTTCGATCCTATTCGTTAAAAAATTACCCTAGCCAACTTTGGCCCGGACCGCCATGCCTGAACACGCTACTTCGGGGATGGCTGGTTCTCCAGCTTCTATCGGTAAATGCTGGAAATATACGGAGTTATAAAGTCGTTTTGATCGCGCCATAATTGAAGACTATTGACTGGATGAGCGGGCCAATATGTTGAACAATTGAAGCAGAGTTGGGCAATGTAAGAGTATGCCATCTAGTCTTTTTTTGGAGAAATGTATTTCTTGACCCCTCTTTTCTCACACTACAACGTTTATATTTAATAATAGGGAGAGGAGCATACAGACAGCCCTACAATGGGGTGAGTCTATGCGGAATGGAATGAATGGTGTTAGTGTAGCGATCTTCGCACTAATGGTGGCGCTTCTACTCCTGCCATCCGCCTCGCCTTTGCTGGCTGAGCCCGAAGAGAAGCTCCCCTTTAACAAGTATGGATGGTTCGACCAAGTGGTATTCTTCTCCGAGCCCAGCAGGGACAAGGCCCTAGACATGCTCATAAAGGGAGATATGGATGCTTACTTCATAGACATCTCCGATCCCGTCGCCTTCAAGAAGATCAAGGAGTCTCCACAGCTCGAGTATGACTTCTCCTACGGACTGTACTACGAGCTCACCTTCAACCCCGTCGGCCCAACCTACAAGGACGGGAGGCTTAACCCCTTCAGCGTTCCTAGGATAAGGGAGGCCATGAACTACGTCATAGACAGGGATTACATAGTGAACGAGATAATGGGCGGGCTCGCCGTGCCCAAGTTCACCTGCTTGGTTAAGGCGCTGCCCGAGGGCCAGAGGTACTTAGATGTCCTTGAGGAGATAGAGGACATGTACGCCTACGACTTCGAGAAGGGCAAGGCCATAATAGACGCCGAGATGAGGAAGCTCGGCGCGACCTTGGTTGGTGACAAGTGGTACTACAACGGGGAGCCCGTTAAGGTCAAGTTCATAATAAGGGTGGAGGACGCTAGGAAGCCGATAGGCGATTACGTGGCCACTCAGCTGGAGAAGCTCGGTTTCACCGTCGAGAGAATGTACATGACCTTCAGAGAGGCTGCTAGATACTGGATATGGGGGGATCCT
>WAOH01000148.1 GCA_015521385.1 Thermoproteota archaeon | reverse complement strand
GTGGTGGTCCCGTAGGCCATGGCCGCGACCGCCACGGGACCCCCAATCCTGTACACTTTCGTAACCCCTGAGAGCTTGGCTGCGGCCAGAAGATAGGGATTTACTTGACCTCCAGCCAGTGGAGGGGTGAACACGTAGATCTGCTGGACACCCGCCACTCTCGCAGGCACTGCGGTGTAGATAAGGGTTGAGAAGTAGGAGTATCCCTCACCCTCGGGCACGTGGATCCCGATCCTTTCCAGTGGAATCCACCTGACACCGTACTCGCTCTCTCCATCCCTCACCACGAAATCCTCCATCCTCTGCAGGGAATAGAACTCCCTGACCCGTTCCACGAGCTCCTCAATGACATCCAAGTCCCTACCGATCTGGGAGAGGGCATCGTCCATCGCATCCTCGCTAACTTGGAACTCCTCAGGCGAAAGTTTAACGCCGTAAAGCTTCTCGGTGAACTCGGATACGGCGTCATCCTCCCTCAGCTTCACTTGCTCTATTATGGGTCTCACTGACTCCTTGAAAACCGCCAGATCTATCTCACGGGATTCCAGTTCGACGAGGAATTTCCACGCATCCTTTCCTTTCAAAATTCGCAGGGGTACCACCCTGCCTTATGACCGGGCTATCCTTAAAATGATGGGCGCCCTCTACCCTAGGGGGGATGAGATAGCCATCCCAGAATGAGGGGACTCTAAAAATGATTTACCCAGGGGTAATCGACCCCCCACCCGTAGAGCACGGACGGGTCCGAATCCCGCTCATTGATAGGCGAGGATCAGGCCTCCCTCTTTATAGGCTTCTATGATCTTCCTCAAACCCTCCTCCAACTCTACCTCGTACTTGAACCCTAGATCGCGCTCGACCTTCTTCGTGTCAGCGAGCGTCCTGTAAACGTAGTTTTTTATCGGGTTCTCCCTGTACTCCAGCTTCAGGTCGAGGCCCAGCTTCCTTATCAGTTCAGCCAGCTCGTTGAACGACGTCTCCCTCCCAGTACCGACGTTGTACACCTCGCAACCCCCGCCCCTCTCCCAAGCCAGCAAGAAGGCCTCAACAACGTCTGTAACGTAGATGAAATCCCTGGTCTGCCTTCCATCACCGTATATCACGAAGGGTCTGCCCTCTAGAGCCGCCCACACCATCTGAGAGGCCACGTTTGCGAACGAACCCTTGGGCCTCTCGTTAGGCCCGTAGACGCTGAACAGTCTCAGGCCAACGCTTTCCACCCCGTGTAGCTCGTGGTAAACCTTGGCCAGCCTCTCTATCCAGTACCTCCCCTCCGTGTAGAAGTCGGTCGGGAAAACGGGCATGTCTTCGGTGAATGGTGGTTCGTTCCCGTTGTAAAGGGAGGATGTTGACGCGTAAACGACTTTGGCGCCTGATTCCCTAGCATATTCGAAGATGGCGATGGCATCCTCTACTGCGAGTGATAAGAGGGAAGGGTTCTCGCGGTACATTGGGCTCGATGAGGGAATGCCTAGGTGGAAGACGACATCGACAGGCGTCAACTCCCTGATTGACGAGGAGGTCCCCTCCAGAAGGGTTGCACCCCTCTCCCTGAGGAGGTTGGCTACCTCCCTCGATCCGGTCATGAAGTTATCGATGACCACTACCTCAGCTCCGTCCTTCAGGAGCTTCGCCGTCAGGTTGCTACCAATAAAGCCCGCTCCTCCCGTCACAACAGCCCTCAACGGAAGCACCCGAAGTCCGTCCAGCGGGAAAAATAATAATGTGTGAGGTGCTCAGGAGGACTTGATTACATCTATGAGGTCATCAGTCATCTTATCGGCCTGATCCATGGTCACCGTGAGCGGGGGCTCGATCCTCACCACGTTTCCGAACATCCCGCCGGTCCCGATTATGTAGCCCTTCCTGAACATGCCCTCCTTGACCTTCTTGGTGAGTTCCGAATCCGGTTTCTTCCCATCCTTGACGAGCTCGATCCCTATGAAGAGCCCCCTCCCTCTCACCTCGCCTATGGCCGGAAGGGAGGCGTCCCTGAGCTTCTTCATTATGAACTCTCCCACCTTATGGGCGTTCTCGTGCAGCTTCTCCTCGAGCATCACCTCTATCCCAGCGAGTCCCGCCGCGCATGCGACCGGATTCCCGGAGAATGTCACGTTGTGGTCTCCGGGCTCCCAGGCTTTATCTACCTCTTCCGTCGTCATGGTGCCGGCCAGCGGGAGCCCAGCTCCCAGGGCCTTGCCCATGGTCATTATATCTGCCCTTACATCCTCCCACTCGTGGGCGAATATCTTGCCCGTCCTCCCGAAGCCGCTCTGCACCTCGTCCATTATCAGGAGCACGTCGTTCTCCCTAGCTATCTTCTCGAGCTCCTTCAACCACCCGTCGGGTGGAACTATTATTCCTCCCTCGCCCATCACAGGCTCCATTATGATGGCAGCTACGTTCTCCGAGCCCAGGTGGTACCTTATGTACTCGTCCACCTTCTCCAAGGTGTAGCTCTTGCAGGTCTCCACGTCACCGGGGAACCGGAAGCAATAGGGAGAGGGAAGGTGCACGACACCGGGGTAGTTGGCGAAGTGGCCTAAATGCCTCTTATACTTCCTCTCATGGGTGAGCGTGAGGGTCAGAGCCCCTCTACCGTGGAACGCGAAGTCGAAGGCTATGACGTAAGCGCCGGTCTTGCCTTGGACCTTCACCGAGTACTTCTTGGCCAGCTTTATCGCGCCTTCCACAGCCTCGGTCCCGCTGTTAGCGTAGTACGTCTTCTTCAGGTCACCGGGAGCTATCTCCGCGAGCTTCTTGGCGAGCTCGAGCGCGGGGACGTTGTAGTAGATCATGCCTATGTGGGCGATCTTCTCCATCTGTTCCTTCACGGCGTTAACGATCTTGGGATGGGAATGACCGTAGTTAATAACTCCGAATCCCGAGAAGAAGTCGAGATACTTGTTACCATCCACATCCCAGATCTCAATTCCCTTGGCCCTTTCCAACACAATCGGGTATATTATTGGGTATGCACTCTGGAGGTAGGCCCTCCCATCCTCAACACTCAAAATACCACCTGAGAAAGCCCAGTAGGATTAGTGATAAATGTAACCTCGGGCTGAGTCGACCTGTAAAGTATGGGAAATAGTGAGGGGGATTGGCTCCCTTTACTTTATTATCCCCAGATAGAGCTTAGCGAACTGCGGGTGTTCCAGAAGCTCCCTAGCATTTCCTTCATATCTCATGGTGCCGCTGACCAGTAGATATCCCCTATCGCCTATCTCGAGAGCCCTCTTCGCGTGCTGTTCGACCATCACTATAGTTTGGTGATGCTCATCCCTCAGCTCGACTATCTTGTTCAGGACCTGCTTCACCAGTATGGGTGCAAGGTCAGTAGTCATCTCATCCAGCATCAGGACCTTAGGCCTCCTCATGAGGGCCATACCAATGGCGAGCATCCTCCTCTCTCCGCCGCTCAAGGTCCCTGCCTTCCTCTTCCTGAACTCCCTCAGCCTGGGGAACATGTCGAGAATCTCCTCAATCCTCTCAGGAACCTCCTCCCTAGGAAGCAGGTAGCCCGCTATCTTCAGGTTCTCCTCAACGCTTAACCCCGATGCAACGTTGCCCAGCTGGGGTAAGTAAGCGATCCCCATCCTAGCCTTCTTGTAAGCAGGCACCTTTGTGACATCCTGCCCCTCGAATATGACTTGGCCCTTGTGTATGGTAGCTATCCCCATGATGCTGTTGAGGAGCGTGGTCTTGCCTGCCCCATTGGGGCCCACGACTACGGTGATCTCCCCCTCCCTGACCTCGAAGTTTATGTCAAACAGAACCTCCAGCTTTCCATAGCCGGAGTACAGACCCTTCGTTTCTAACACAGCCATGAAATCACCTCCTACCCTATATAGATCTCTATCACCTTGGGGTTATTGGCTACCTCATCAGGCAGCCCTTCAGCTATCAGGGTTCCTCTATCGAGCACGTAAACGTAGTCTGCGAATGGTAGGGCTATATCTATCCTGTGCTCTATGAGGAGGAAGCTCACATCCCATTGCTTCCTCAGGTTACTAACATAGGTCAAGATCTCGCCAGCGTAGGCGGGGTCCACCCCACCTATCGGCTCATCGAGAGCTATGAGCTTAGCCCCCGTCGCTAAGGCCCTAGACACCTCCAGCATCTTCAGCTGCCCTCCTCCCAAGGTAACAGCTAGCTTGTCCCAGTGATCCTCCAGTCCGACATGCCTCAGAATCTCAAATGCCCTCTTGACCTTCTCCTCCTCTTCCTCTATCCAGAGAGACCTTATCGGCGCCCTCAGGGGGCTCTCCCCCGAGTGGCTCATCGCTGCTAGTACGTTCTCCAGCACGGTGAGCCTGAGGAACGGAGCTGGTATCTGGAACGTCCTAACGAAGCCAGCCCTATAGACCTTGTGCGGAGGCCACCCCGTGATATCCATGCCATCGAATATCACCCTGCCCCCATCCGGCTTAAGCACGCCTGTGCATGTGTTGACGAAGGTGGATTTCCCTGCCCCGTTGGGACCCATCAACATAGTCATCGAGTTCCTTTTCACCTTCAAGGAGACATTGTTCACGGCCACAAGCCCTCCGAACCTCTTGGTCAAGTTCTCAGTGATCAGTATGTAGTCCTCTTTGCTTTCGGCCAAGAGTACCACCTCTCATCCCGTGCTCACTTGATTAAAATAAATGCTTTCCTCAAAGGAGGAAACTGGTCGAACAGCCGTAAAAAGAAAGGGGGAGGTTTTCAGAGGTTTAGCTCTTTCCTATAAGCTGGAGGAACCAGTCGTTCCAAGTTATCTTTCCGGAGTCAGCGTGGTACGTGCCAGCGAGTTTCCAGACCCACTTACCGCCCTCCTGGGCCGGCATGTAGAAGAAGTAGTCCGCGCTAGCCCTGTCTCCGTTCTCGTTGAGCACGATAACTCCTGAGGCGCCGTACCAGTGCTCGCCTATGGTGGGCAGGACCTTGGCGACAGCTACTGGGTCATAGGAATCCACCAGATCGAGTGCTACCGCAACAGTCCACAGAGCGTCGTAGGCAGCGTAAGCGTAGCTGTCGGGCTCCCTTCCCAGAGTCTTCATCACGTAGTTCTTGACCTTCTCCTTTATCTTGGTGGCAGCTCCGAATATCGGGCTCACGAACTTGGTCTCGTAGGCGAACTTGGCCGCGTCCGGATTGCCGGTTATCTCGCTGAGCAGGGCGGTTCCGTCGGACCCGACCCAGGGCACCTTCTTAAGCGACTCGTACTGAGACGCTACGGCCGCGAACTGCACATACTCGTTGAACCCTATGAAGGATACTCCCACCTTGTCAGCTCCGTACTTCTGGATGAGCTGGCTCACTATGGAGTCGAGCTGAGACACCACAGCGGAGAACTCGGTAGCCTGCGGGTCGTACCTTATACCCTTACCGTTCTTGGCTCCCCATATCTCTCCAGTCTCACCGTGGGCCTTGAGTATCTTATCGAACTCCTCGTCTATCTTCTCAGCCAGAGCGGTTCCCCACTCGTCGCCCCTCCATACCTGCACCAAGTACCTGACTCCCAACTGGTAGAGGGCAGTGGCACTGGCGGGTCCCTGTATCTCGTCGGTGGGGCAGTACCTGTATATCATGTCCCCAGGTATCGCGAGCCTCGGTGAGGTGGAGGACTGGGAGATCAGGAGCAGCTTGTTGGAGTCCACGTAGTTCTTGAGCTCCTTGACCTCGGCGCTGCTCATCGGACCTATGAATATCTTCACTCCCCTTGAGTGGAGAGCCTGTACCTTGTCCAAGGCGGTCTTCGGATCGGTGGCCGTGTCCTCATAGTAGACCTTTATGTGCCAGGGCTCTCCCCTGGCAGCAAGCCACTCGTTTATCTCCTTCTCGGCCAGCTCAAGAGCGGCCTTGCTGTTCTCTCCGTATGAGGAGAGACCACCCGTAAGGGCCAGCAAGGCCCCTATCGGGACCTCGCCCTTAAGGCCCGCGGCAGCCGCTCCGGCCTTCGTTACGGTCTGAGTTATGGTTACGGTCTTAGCGCCAGGAGCTCCGGCAGTCACAGTCTTGGTGATCGTCTTGGCGCCACCCCCAGCTCCACCAGCCGCCCATCCGATGCCTATCCCTATAATCAGGAGTATCAACATGAGGGCGTATGCCGTCTTGTCTGACATATTCATCACCTCGGGGTTTAAACCCCGCTGAAGGTCATACCATCCCTTATATTTTAAAATGATTATGGCCTCATATCATCAATAAGCCATTTAATATGGCGATTGTACGGGATAGGACCGCCCTCCCGGGCACTTAATGGAGCTAGGGGAGGGCCGAGGGTATCGGGGAGGAT
>WAOH01000147.1 GCA_015521385.1 Thermoproteota archaeon | reverse complement strand
GTCCTAGTGATCCCGCCACCCGAGGCGGTTACCCCCAACGTGTAGTTCCCCGGAGGGGCGTCTCCGGCCGTTATGGTGACGATGGACTGGTACGAGGGAGGCAGGCCGTTGACTGAGAATGAGGCGGAGCATCCGGGTGGCAGGTTGGAGATGGCCAATATAACGGGCTGGACGAAGCCCCCGTACCCGCTGACCGATATGGTGAACGATCCCTTCTCTCCCCTAGACAGGGTGAGCTCCCTCTTATCGAGGGATATGGTGAATCCGGGCTCCTCGGTGACGGTGAGCGATGCGCTGGCGTTGTGAGTGATGCCTCCGCCCTCCCCCACCACGGTGAAGGTGACCGTGGAGAGGGGGACGCCCTGGGAGGCGGTGATCCTCAGGGTGGAGGTGAAAGGAGGCACCTGCGAGTTCTGGGAGAGGGAGTACTGGAACCCCGAGCCCAATCCCTGGACGCGGAGGGACACGGGGTCGTCGAAGCTCCCCACCCTGCCCACGTCCACGGTGAACGTGACGCTCCCTCCCCTCCTCACGCTAGCCGAGGTGGGAGAGACGGACAGGGTGAAGTCCCTCACAGACTCCTCCACGTTTATCGTGAGCGTCGCTGACTTGGTCCTCGTGCCCCACGGCCCCATGATGGCCGCGGTCACGGTTGCGGTGTAGCTCCCCGGGTTCAGGTCGTCTGGCACGTCCACCCCAATTGATGCCTGGGCGGATCCGCCCACGTCGAGATTCAGGCTGTAATTGGATAGTGTCAGCAGGGGTCCTCCTCCGGCAGCGGCGAGGGAGAGCTGGACCTCCCCCTGGAACCCCTTGAGCGATGTCACGGTCACGGTGACGTTCCCCTCCTCCCCCTGCTTCAGACTCACCTCGCTTGGGCTGAGGGAGAGGGAGATGTCGGGCACCAGGCCGTAGACCCTTATCATGAAGTCCATCGTGTCGGATGCGGGGGAGCCCAGGACTATCCTCGCCCCGTCCTCGTACAGACCATCGCACATGTGCCAGACCACGTTCCCGAAGGCCGCTCTCACCTCGATTGAGTACTCCTGATCCGGGTCCACCTGGATGGGCGTCGACGAGTTGACGTAGAACCATCCCCTGCTGCCCGGACCTATAACGAAGTTACCGCTCATGAGCGTCTGACCCGAGAGCGAACCCTCGTGAAGCTTTATCGTCACGGGGACGGGGCTCCCCCACCTGCTCTCTAGGAAGACGCCGATGGCCGTGATGGTCCCGGTGACCGGCTTGAAGGTCTGGCCCATCCCGTTCGCCGAGACAACCTCCACACCTGCAGAGGGACAGGTAACCTCTATCTGCTTGAACTGCTCATCTGCGGAGACCCTGGAGACGGGAAGGGGTAGGAACAGGATCAGCGCGACCAACAGTAGGACAGGAAGGGACCTAAATGTAAACACCTCTTCCTAGTCGTCCCGGAATATATTAAAAGGATGGTCCCAGAATCGTCGAATCCATGGAGGTTAGTGACCCAATCCGGAGATCCAGTCGGCCACCCCGGAGGTCAGCATGTCCGCAGCCGCTGCCGCCACGATTATGGCCATGAACCTGGCCAAGCCCCTGAGCCCGTTGACACCGAGGATGCTCCTCAGCCTGGAGGAGTGCATCAGTATCAGGTAGGTCGCGGCCGTAACCACGGCAGATGACGCGAAGAGGATGCTGTTAGCGGCAAGGAACCCGTACCTGCTCGTGTACTCCGTGGACAGGACCAGTATAGTGGTCATGGTACCGGGCCCCATGAGGAGGGGCGTGGCCAGTGGGACGACCGCCAGCTCCTCTTCCTCGACCTCCTTCGTCCTCGGCATCCCCTGGAGCATATCTATCGCGAGGACCGTCAGTATTATCCCTCCGCCTATCTTCAGGCCCGTCACCGTCACACCGAGTATCATCAGGATGACCTTGCCCAGGGCGGAGAAGAGGAGCATCATCAGGAAGATCGCTATGGAGACCACTTTCACTATTCTTCGGACCTCCTCATCGTTCCTTCCCTCCGTGAGAGATAGGAAGGTGGGTACCACGCTCAACGGGTTGAGGATAGCGAAGATCTGCATGGTTGAGACGATAAGGGTCTGTGGATCCATCGAACCGGCCCCCATCGACAAGTAAAAAACTTGGTTAGGTCGCTGGCTCCACCGAAAGGTGCTCGCGGTCCCAGATCTGCGACGCAGGTTAGATCAACGGATGGCTCGGAACTCGCGAATCTATTCCCTTCAACCTATTACCAGGGGACGCGGGCGTCTAATCATACCTTGCAACGTCTGACCGTCTGGGGGAAGGACACGATGGGTAGTGTGGGTAGGAGGGGGGCCTGCTGATGGATGCCGCATTCCCTGATATATCCGTCTTTTTTACCAAATTTCGATATTATATCACTCGATTCGTCGATACCATCG
>WAOH01000146.1 GCA_015521385.1 Thermoproteota archaeon | reverse complement strand
CGCGAACAGGTCTTCCCCTGAGGAGAGTGGAGGAGCTGGTCAGATCACGCCTCCCGCCAGTGGATTGAGGGGTGCACGCACATTCGAGGCTCCGACCCCTCAGCTCGGTGAAAGTCTACCTCGAGCTGGTGGAGGGAGAGTCAGGGGCAGGGGGAGCGGTCAGGAGCGCGCGAAAATCTGCAGATCCAAGGATGTTGGGAGCGAATCCACATTCTAGCGGCGGAATCTAGGGCCTCCAGCACCCTGCTCCGATCCTCCTGAGATCGAGTCGTCTATCGTGGGACATTATTAACTCTCACATTCACTAATAATCGATGGACCCGCACAACGGAGATGACAAGAAGGGAGAGAGCGCCGTGAGGTTCGGAGTATCTGTGCCAGCCGATCTGCTCAAGGAGTTCGACGAGGTAATCTCCAAGATAGGGATGAAGAGGTCGAAGGCGATAAGGCTGGCCATGAGGAACTTCCTCTCCGAGAGGAACTGGGAGTGTCAGGGGAAGGAGGTCGTCGGGACGATAAACCTGCTTTACGATCACGAGGTGAAGGGACTGGAGGAGTTCCTCACGGAGGTGCAGCACGAGTTCTTGGATGTGGTGCTCTTCAACACTCACATCCATCTGGACAGGGATAACTGCCTCATGGTCATAGTCGTCAGGGGTGACCCCTCGAGGATAAAGGAGATGATCGAGAGGATCTCCTCCAGGAGGGGTGTGAAGCAGGTGAGGACTCTCATAAGCAGCGTGTGAGGGCCATCACCCTTCCAGAACGGAGAGGAGTGCGTTGAGTAGCTCTCTACTGCTCGAGAACTCCACCAGCTCCACATGGGGATTCCCCAAGATAAGCTTGGAAACCCTAGTCCCCCTCCGGTAGAAGGCTATTACCCTCTTCCCCCTTCTGAGGGCCTCGCATATCTCGTATCCCACTCCCAAGCTGGGATACGTCACGTCGGCTATCAGAACGTCAGCTTTATCTAGCATCCCTATGTCCCGCTCGAACACGAAGGAGTCATCGGCATTCTCGTCGGGGGAGTCGCTCGAGTAGATCTCCCCGTTGATCACTTCGTATCCACGCTCTTCTAAGTGGTGAATCACCTCTCTAGCTAGGTCGAGATCGGACCCGGAACCCCTTATGGAGGTGGCGAAGTACACCTTCATCCCACAACTCAGCCTACTGCAGATATATAGGTTCGCGAAGCCTTGTCTGAGCGTGCTCAAGCGATCAATTAGCGGTATGGCTAGGGGTCTATGACCAAATGAGGGACTTGGGGATGCGAGATCGCATAACCCACTTGGAGGGGGATTCAAGATAGTTAACCTTCAGTCTCTCCCATTCACTAGCGCGAGATCGGACTAAAAGGGATCGTCCCATAAGCGATAATACCAATACAGGTAGGTATGCTGGCGATGGTAGTTAGTAGCGTAACGCATTTAATTCCTTCCTCTTCCCATAAGCTGGAATGATGGATGCAATAACATTCGAAGTTGAAGAGACCGAAGAGGGATTCATAGCTAGAGCCGTTGATCATGCCATCTTTACTCAAGCCGACAGCCTAGATGAGTTGAGAAAAATGGTAATAGATGCTGTGAGATGTCACTTCGATGAGAAGGAAATGCCCAAGGTGATAAAGCTGAGGATAATGAGGCAAGAGGTTCTCAGTCTATGAAGCTTCCTAGAGATCTGGATGGAGAGAAACTAGCTAAGCTTCTTGGAAGGTTTGGTTATAGGGTCGTCAGGCAGACCGGGAGCCATATGAGACTGGCTAAGGGGGAGTACAGACTAACGATACCTAGGCATAGGTTGAAAGTAGGAACTCTGAATTCAATCCTAAATGAGGTGGCCCAGCAAACAGGCATGGAAAAGATGGAACTAGTGAAGAGACTTTTTGGGGTGGAGTGACCGCTCCTCTCCTTGGAAGTTCACATGTTCAGCTTCCACAGGATGCCTCTCTCCCCAGTCTCAGCCGTGACCTTGCTCTCCTCGTAGAGCCTGGCCAGGAGAGACCTTATCGTTACGGCGCTGAGGATGATCGAGCTGACTGTGACCTTGCCTCCCCCCTCCCTCAGCAGCTTAGAGGTCAGCTCCTCGACCGTCATTGGCTTGGAAGCAAGCTCGGTCATCACCTTGTCCGGCAGCTCCTCCATCACCCCTATGTTGAAGTCCAAGAGCTCCTCGGCCCTCTTGCCCTCCACGACGGGACCGTGAGAGGGGACGAGCTTGCGGAAGTCCCTCGCATGCTCCCTCAACCAGCGAAGGGTCTCCAAGGCCGTCCCGTAGTCCTGATAGTAGGGGATGACCGCGCTCTTAAGCAGCTTGTCCCCGAAGAAGGAGTCGGCGGCGTAGAGGATGCGGTTCGCCACGTACCCTACCTGACCGTAGGTGTGTCCCGGCAGGGGGACCGTTTCCACCGGACCCAGCTGGAAGGGGTGCCTGAAGACGTGATCAACCTGGACGCTGACGGCCTTCACGTGGTAGATCAGGCCCTCCGGAGCGTAGCCCCCGAAGGTCACCGCCCTCCTTAGGCCCACCGATTCAACGCCGCAGGCCTCCACAATTGGAGCGTGTGTACCGAGCTCGCTCTCCAATCCCTTAGCGGCGAGGACGTGGTCAGAGTGGAAATGCGTCAGTAGAACGGCCTTAACCTTCCCCTGAGCCCTTATATCTGCGGTCCTGCCCTCCGAAGATCCTGGATCGATAACTATGAAGCCGTCCTCCCACGGGACGAACATGGTTGAGGGGCTCCCCGGGAGGAGCTTGATACCCTTCCCTATTCCCTTCAGCATAAGCCTCCAACCCACCACCCGGGCTAATTAATAACGGTGACAGCGGTGACGCGGGAAGATCCCCTCATTCAAGATAGTGGTAGGTGAGCTATTGGCTCTATCAGATCCACTTCCTTGAAGCTAGAGTCTTATAACGTGCACAGAATCTAACAGATCTGCCCTCCGGGCCTTCTCACCTTCAACTGCAAATTCTCCCAGAAAAACAGAAAAATTGAGGATAAAACGTTGAGCGACCGTGATCCCTGTCCGCTTGATCGCCTGCACCGATCCCTGATCGAACACTGTGTTACGCGAGAACTCAGATCACAGACAGTACTAGGCCCATGACCACCAGCGCTGAGCCCAGCAAATCCCTCCTAGTTACCCTGTCACCGCTCAGGTGGGAGGCGAGCTGGGAAGTGGGTGGTCCTATGGCGGTCGCCAGCGTCGCGATGGTCACCCCCACCGCATCCAACGCATAGAAGTAGAGGGAGAGGGCCACACCCACCCCGAGCAGGCCGCCCACGAAGGCCTTTCCGACCCCTCTAACCCTGTACCTTGGATAGCTGAGCGCCCCGTAAACCGAGGTTATGATGATGGTGTTCCAAAGGGTCATGGTCAGGGGCGTCACGTACTCCAGCGCGAGCTTCGCGGCTATGGGACCTAGGGTGTAGCATATGGATGAGAGGAGCGCCCAGAAGGTTCCGACCAGGTCCCACCTGCCCCCCCTGTAGGTGAGGATCCAAATGCCGGAAACGGCGAGCAGCACCCCGGCCATTATCTGAAGGGTGAGGGGTTCCCCCAGCAGGGCGTGGGACAGGAGGGCGGTCCAGACGACGTACGTGAACGCCACAGAAGTTGCCCTGCCCGGTCCCATCAGCCCTATGGATTTCAGGAAGGAGTAATCCCCCAGGCCCGTACCCAGCGACATGTTCGCGACTATGTAGACGAGGCCCATGAGGGGAGGCACGACCATGTCCCCGGTCAGCGCCGTTAACGGGAGCAGGAAGACCAAGGCGCCTAGGGATTTCCAGAAGTTGGCCCTCGACGACCCCCCGCTCTTGGTGGCCTCGGCATACAGGGCCGGCACTATCCCCCAGATGGCCCCCGAGAGTATTGCAGCCAATAGAGCTATCAAAGGGAACCCCTGATCCGCTTATCCTGCTACTTAAGAGCGTTCCCGTTCACCACGAAGCCAGGAGCATCAACCAGCCGCTCAAATACAGGGGGGAGAGCAGGGAAGTGATGATGACCAAAGAGTAAATCTCCTCCCTGTGGAAGTCGTAGACGTCGCTCAGGACAGCGAGGGCGACGGCAACGGGCATGGCCGACATCAGGGTGACGACGGAGGTCTCCAAGCTGCTGAGACCGATCAGTCTGCTGAGGAAAATGGTAATCACGGGAAGAAGGAGCGTCTTGCCCAGGAGGGGAGTCGGGTCGAGGATTGGCCCTCCCCTCCCATAGAAGAAGGCGCCGAGCATGAAGATGGCCACAGGTCCCGAGGTGTTTCCCAATTCCCTCAGGGTGTAAGAGATGAACTCCGGGATCTCAAGTCCGGACAGCATGAGCAGGAGCCCGATCAGAGCAGACCATATGAGCGGGTTCCTCACAGTTCTCCTCAAGAGATCCCCCCTCTCCTTCACCGCTTCCAGGAGGGGGATGACGATGAACGTGAAGGCGACGAGAGTGGAGGCCCACGCGAGGACCGCCAGGCCTGTCCCCTCCTCGGGGTAGACAGCTCTCACGTAGGGTATCCCGTAGAACCCCGTGTTCCCGGCTATGG
>WAOH01000145.1 GCA_015521385.1 Thermoproteota archaeon | reverse complement strand
GTCTATCTGCATGAACCCGAGGGAGGCAGCGTCTATTATCCCGCCCTCGTAGTTGGTGAACATGTCCGGCATGGGGATTATGGCGAAGGGACCAATGGAGACGCCGAAGTCCTCCCCCATTAGAGCCAGCCCGCCCCACGGTCCGGACTCTATGGTCGTCACGATGTAGTCGGATATCCCCTCCTCCGCAGCTACGTTGGTGACCATGGCTGGGATCCCTATACCCAGGTTCACGAGGATCGGTCCGCCCTTCTCGTTCACGAGCTTCACCATCTCAAGGGCTATCCTCCTCGCTATGACCTTCCTCTCGTTAAGCTCCATCCTCGGAAGCAGGTTAGGGGTTATCGGCGGGATGATGGTGCCGCTTATTCGGGGATCGTACATGATGGTGCCGCTCTGCCAGTGGTACTGCGGGGGGGCCACGACTAGGAAGTCCACCAAGGGACCGGGCACGTGGACATTTTTGGGGTTCAGGGAGCCGAACCTCGCTTCCCTCTCGACCTGAGCTATCACTATCCCCGGGTTGGGCTGGGCCTTCGCGGCCTGGGCTATGGCCAGCACCGTCCCGAAGATGCCCTCCTTCTCCATGGTTATGTTTCCCATCTCGTCGGCCGTGGTTCCCCTTATCATAGAGACGTTGGGCTTCGGAGCCTCGTAGAACAGGTACTCCTCACCGTCTATCTCTATGAGGGAAACGCGGCAGGTCCTCCTCTCCCGAGCCAGATCGTTCATGGCTCCACCGTCCTGTCTGGGATCGAGGAATGTCCCCCTGCCTATGGACGTCAGGAGACCCGGCCTCCCCGAGGCCACCTCCCTGAACCAGTAAGCGGCCATCCCTATGGACCAAGAGTAGAGTTCTATCCTGTTCTCCATTGCCAGCTTCTGCACGTAGGGTGCCCATCCGGTGAACGGGAGGAGCATCCCCCTGATGAACTCCTGGCCCTCCTCCTCGTACAGCCTCCTGGCCACGAAATCCAGGGCCCTGTTAGGGGTAGCCGGGAGGGTGTCCGATATTATGAAGAGGTCCTTGGGATGGCCCGTGTCCCTGTACCTCTCCCACAACTTCATTATCAGGTATTCCGGCGTCGTTGCCATGTTGAAGCCTGATATGGCCACAACCGATCCGTCCGGGATGTGAGAGAGGGCCTCCTCAACGCTGACGAATTTATTGTAGGGCAGCGACATCCAAACACCATTGTAATATTGTATGTTCAAAGATTAAATCGCTACCGGAAGGGGAACCGGGATAAGTGAGGCGGCCCTAAAATAGGGGGTCTTCCATGCTCCTCCTGCAACCTGACGATGTGAGGGAGGCTATAGAGAGCGACATCAGGGGTTTTCTGGACACTCTCAAGAGGGCTCTCATCGAGAAATCTTCGGGCAGGGGTTGGTACCCATCAAGACCATCCACCAACCTTCCTAAAGGATGGATAGGCTTCATGCCAGCTTATTCAGAGGAGCTGGGCGCGGTTGCGGTCAAGATAGTTGGCGTCTTCCCCGAGAACCCGGGCAAGGGGTTGCCCACGGTACCTGCTTCCGTCCTGCTTATAGATGCGGAGACCGGGATCCCCCTCTCCCTGATGGACGGGACCGTAATCACCGAGTATAGGACCGGAGGCGCCAGCGCCCTCTCCGCCGAGGTGATGGCGAGGGAGGATTCCGAGACGCTCCTGATCGTGGGGGCCGGGACGCAGGGCAGGTCCCACTCCCGTCTCATACCGGAGGTTAGACCCATCAGGAGGGTTTTCGTGAGGGACGTTGATAGGGCGAGAGCCGAGTCCCTCGCTGAGTGGTTGAGGAAGAGGGGTCTGGACGCGGAGGCGGTCACCGAGAACAGGCATGCAGATATAGTAGCCACGGTCACAACCTCGAAGGAGCCGGTGCTATTCGGTAGGGACCTGACCAAGGGCACCCACGTCTGCGCAGTCGGCGCGTACACGCCCGACGCCAGGGAGCTGGACGATACGGCGATAACCTCCTTCGACAGGATAGTCGTCGATACGGCCGACGCCCTCCAGGCCGGTGACCTCAAGATACCCTTGGAGAGGGGGCTCATCCCTAGGGACAGGGTGATCGGTGAACTGGGTGAGGTGCTGGCTGGCTCGAAGATAGGGAGAGCCTCACCTGAGGAGATAACCCTCTACAAATCGGTGGGAACCTCGGCACTTGATGTAGCGGCCGCATCCTTCGTGTACAGGAGGGCTGAGGAGCTGGGGCTGGGCAGGGAGGTGGACCTCTCCCCTTAACCATTTATTAGCTTCAAACCCCCAATAGGATGGGTGGCCAGACTGAGCTGGGTGCAGAGGATCTTCGTGGAGAGGGCCGATCTCTACATCGAGGTCATGAACGGGACCTGGTCTGAGGGAGAGCAGATAGCCAAGTCCATAGCTAGGATCCTCAGGGAAAACGGTTTGGACTCCGGTAAGGTCTTGGATGCCTTCTGCGGTAACGGAAGGGTGGCCATCCCCCTGGCCATGGAGGGTTACGAGGTCGTGGGGGTCGACATCTCCCTCCCCTTCATAGAGGATGCCAAGCAGAAGGCCGAGAGATACAGGGTCTCCGAGAGGACTAGGTTCGTGGTTTCCGATGCCAGGATGATCGATGAGGTGCTGAAGGACGAGAAGTTCGATGCCGTCATAATAGTTTCCACGTCGCTGGGCTACTACGACGGCACCACCGACGAGGAGATACTGAGGAAGCTCCGTTCATTGGCGAAGGACGGGGCCATCCTGATAATAGCGAACACCCTTCACAGGGAGACCCCGGACTGGAGGTACTGTAACAAGACGTTCCAGAGGTACGGATCCCTCGTCCTCATGGAGGAGAGGAGGTTCGATCCGCTGTGGTCCAGGCTGACGTCCAAGTGGATCATCCTGAGGGACGACGGGGAGGGCAACCTGACCAAGGAGCTGGAGGTCAACACGGATATGAGGGTCTACACGCCCACGGAGCTCGCCGAGATACTCAAGAGGGCCGGCTGGGGAGTCGACTCCATATACGGAGATATAAGGAGGATGGAGAAGTTCATTCCCCCATGTACCCACCTAAGTCTGGTCGCCAAGGCCATCCAGACAGGTTAGAAGATTCCTTATCAGCTCCCTGAACAGCTCGTATGGATCCACCTTCAGGCCGAACCTCGACTTTACCATCTCCCACCCCTTCCCTTGGAGCACCTTGGCTATGAGCACCGAATCCTCCAGCGGGGTCAGGCAATCCTTTCCGAGCCAGAAGTAGTATTTGGCCACCTCGTATATCGCATCCGAGGCCAGCTCGTAGATGTAGGTTCCCCTCACGAAGCCGAGAAGCCTGCTCCTCTGGGACTGGCTGAGCTTCAACTTTCCGGACCCAACCGGGGTCTTGAGGAGGTGCCTCGCGACCAGAGGATTGAGGGGGAAGTAGACATCGTGGAGGCTGTTGAGCAGGCGTCTCTTGAACTCCTTGACCACCTCTCCGAGCAGGTTCCTCGCCTTCCCGCTCAGGGGCTTCACTACCAGTACGCTGTACTCCCCGGTGACGGGGTTCCTCCTCGGACTTATGTGGACGGGCATGTACCCGTTCCTCACCCAGAACCTGAGCAAGTCATCGGTGGCCCCGAATCCAGCGCCCACCCAGTCGATCCCCTTACTCTCGGCCTCCGATTCCACCTCCTCTAGGGCCCGGGTCCCGAAGCCCCTCCCTTGGAGATCCGGGTGTGTGGCTATCCTCACGATCCTCCAGCCCCTCAACCTGCCGAAGGACTTGAAGTCGTAGTGCAGCACCACCCTGGACGGGATCATGTGGCCCGGTATATCTCTCTGACCCTTCATCATCTCCTCCAAGACGCTGTTGGGCAGGCCGCCCTCCTCCGCAATGTGTAGGCTGACGACCGGTTCCCCTTCAAGCTTGAGGACCCGAGCGAAGTGATGGGGAGCATCTAAGAGCGTCGCTAGGTCATTGGGCCTGTTCCTGTAGTGGGCAAGCACGTAAATCCCGTAGAACTTCCGAAGGAAGTCCTCACTCACTTTCGAAAGGTCCAGCCCCTCGTAAGTCGCGTCCTCTGGGGAGCCGCTCGGGGGATCGCCCGGTTCAGCGTTAAGGAGGAGGAAATCGTACAGCCAGGCTTCGACCGGATCGCCGGGCGGGTACCTTATGGGTTCCCCCATCCTCTCCTCCGCGTATGGCAGATTGGAGTTCCTCACCCTCTTCAGGAACCTCAGGGTGAAGCCCCTCCCGGCGCCCTCGTATCCGTGCACGGTGCTCGAGAAAACGGCGAACCTGCTGGTGTGGAGGATCCTGAAAAGGGTGGAGATGGGAATGGCAGCAGCCTCATCCACCACCTTCAACTTGACAGAGACCTCGGCGGCGCTGTCGGGGGTGAGGAAGAAGACATTCCGTCCCCTGAACTTCACATCGATGATGTGCCCGTTCCTGATCAGGGGCTCGTACTTGACCCCTAAGCTGTCCAGGCCCCTCATCAAGAACTCAAATAGCGTCTGAATCCCCTCCAGATTCGGGGAAGTCACCACTGCCCTCTTGATCTTCGTCTTCGTGAGTATGTGAGCGAGAGCTAGCCCTATAACAGCTGACTTGCCCCTCCCCCTGTTGGCCGTAAGTATGAACGCCCTCTTCCTCTCATTTATGGACTGTATCAAGGAGGAGAGAACCCTTTGCTGGTCTAGGGTGGCGCAGAGGTCCATTACGGGGTCACCAGTCCTCTCCGGAGGCCTCCTCTCTTGGGAGACCTTGCCGACGAGTCGTCCCCTCCCCTCATCACCAAGGAGGAAGGTACCGGGCCTACCGAGAAAGGAGAGGAATCTGGCCTTGAAGAGCTGTCTCACACCCCTCTCCTCAAAGGGAGGGACGATGAATCTCTTCTGAAATTCCGTCAGGGTGGAGAGCCACTCCTCAGTCGGAGGGATGGCGAACAGCACGAGCCCCCCACCCCTGACCACCTCCACCAACCTTCCTAGGTCGTTGGCCCGGAACTGCCTGGAGAAGTCGGCTATCAGGACATCCCAGGTCCCCCCGAGGATGTCCCCCGTCTGATCGAAATCTATGGAGGTGAGGCTCCCCTCATCTAGGTCCACCCTCTCGGCACCGATGCCCCTGTGGGTGGCTAGGAGGACCCTTCCCCCGCCTCGCCTGGAGAGCCACTCCCTAGCTATCTCCGATGCCCTCTCTAGGGAATCCTCCCCAGAAATCGTTATCAGTCTCCTCTCACCGCTGGTGATTGCCTCCTCCACTATGCTCGCGGGATCGATCACTCGCCTACCTCCCGTAAAGCTCCCTTCTCATGGCCTCCAGCAGTTCGTTCCTCCTGCCCGAGGCCTCCGCTGCTGTCTTAAACCTGTTGGATATTGACGGCACCCTCTCCCTGAACTCGAGCTCCCTGCAGAAGTGGTGATCGAGCACCAGCAGCTCCAAGGACGGGAGGTCCAGTATCCTCCTCAGGTTCTCCTCTGAGATCCTGAGGCTCTCACTGGAGTACCTGAAGCCGAGCATGTAGGTCATCGGCCCGTCGATCACGGCGACGTGGGGGTCCGCCTCCTCTATGAACCTCACCTGCTCATTCAGGGAGGGACCCTCCACGTCAGACGAGAAGAGGAACCCCTCGCCCTCGCTCTCCACGAGGACCTCTATGACGTACCCCAGCCTGGTGTTGGTGCCGTGGGGAACCGCCTCGGAGAACCGGATTGACGTGGATCCGAACCTGAATTCCCTCCCATCAGCGAACTCTATCCTGTTGGGGAGCCCCTCTATGCTCTTGAGGAAGAGGGGAGCTCTCTCCACCCGCTGACTCCTGTTTATGTTCTCCCTCGGGTGCTTGATCAGGACATACTTCCCCTCGTAAACCTTCAGGGAGACCTTGCGACCCAGATCGAAGTGATCGTAGTGGTAGTGAGTAACGATGATGACATCCGAGTCCAGCGCCTCCTCCTCTATGACCTTAGCCAGCTCATGCATCCTCTCAACTTCCCTGTCGTGGGGAGGGAGGCCGAACCTCCTTGGGGCGAGTGCCACGCTCGGGTCTATGAAGACCTTCACATCCTTGGTCTCCACGACCGTTGCCATGCTCCTGACTCCCATGCTGTCGAACGCGATCAGTCTGAAGCTCAGCAATCTCGTCCCCTCCCGATGAGCTCCCTGACGGTCATCCCCTTCCTATCAAGGTATGATGAGAGGCCCTCACTTATCTCCCGGAAGACCCCCAACCCTCTAGTCATCACGGAAGTACCCACTCCCACGGCCTTAGCGCCAGCCAGCAGCATCTCAGCGGCGTCCCTCCAGGTCTCGACCCCTCCGGTACCTATCACATCCCCCAAGTGGGATATCTCGTACACTGCCCTGACAGC
>WAOH01000144.1 GCA_015521385.1 Thermoproteota archaeon | reverse complement strand
GCTGGACATCATGGCGGGGAAGCTCCGGGAGATGGGAGGATCCGTTGAGGTGGTTGGGGAGGAGGAGATAGCGGACGCTTTCCACGAGCTAGCTGGGAGAGGGATATTCGTGGAGCCGACCTCGGCCGTTTCGCTCGCCTGCTACGGGAAGCAGGTCGACATGGGGGAGGTGGATGAGGGGGAGAGGGTCGTCCTTCTGCTCACCGGTTCCGGGCTGAAGACGAAGCCTAGCATCGTTAAGCGACTGTTGACACGGGATCGACCAACCCCGAAGGATGAGGATGTATAAGCGGTGGATCCCCGTTTATAGAATCTTCCAACTGTCGCCCGGCATTAACGCGAGCTCATCATCCTCCTAATCCTCTGAAGTATCCTGAACCTCTCCTCCCTCCTCCTGTCGGCCTCGGGGTCACCGCCCTCCATGGGCGGGATCCTCCTAGGCCCCTCCTCGTCCATGGCCACGAAGACCATGTAGGAGGTGGTCGCGTGCCTCAGGCCTTCGGGTTTCTCTACCAGGGTCTTCACCGATATCTCCATGGAGGTGTTCCACACCCTGGTGATCTTGGAGTAGAAGTGGACAATATCGCCCTTCCTCATGGGGGTGTAGAAGGCGAGCCTGTCCAGACAAGCGGTGACCGCTGGACCCCTGGAGTACTTCAGCGCTGTTATGGATCCGACCTCGTCCAGAATGAAGAGGAGGTAACCGGCGTACATGAGATCCGCGTTCACCAAGTGCTCCTCTCTCACCAGGGTGCTGGTGACCAGCTCGTAGCCCTCCACGTTCACGTCCCGACTCTTCTGCCTCCTATCGGCGATCCTCTCCCTGACGCTTTCGTAGAACTGCCTCCCCATCTCCGTCCCTATTATACCCACTGGGAGCTCCCTGGGCCTCCCTCTCCCGTCAACGGCCACGTAGGAGAGCATGGAGAAGGTGGCCGGCTTCCTCTCACCCGATGCCGGGTCCTCAGCCCAGACCTCCACGCTCACGACGATGCTGTGCCTGGACGTGTATTCAGCCCTGGCCCTGTAGATGGCAAGCTCCCCGGGCATTATCGGGGAGAGGAAGTGGAGGTCGTCAACGTACCCGAGAACCGCCGGCCCCCTCGCCAGCCTCACGGCAACCGTGGAGGCGGCATCGACTATCCACCTCATCATCCAGCCGCCGTAGAGGGTCCCGTAGGCGTTGAGGTGGGCGCTCCTGACGAACCTGATGAACTCCATCTCCGTGTCCTCAGGCCTAAGATGCATCCGATCCCCGCAGGAATGTGAGCGATCCCCTTAAAAGGACTGAAACTCGGTTACGTTCACCCACCTGATCGGGCTTGAGCCCTCAGCTGCAGTCCACCTTCAGCTCAGTCTCATCCGTCACATCCTCGCCCAAGGGGATGTCCAAGATCAGCCTGAGTTTCGCCCTGGCGTCCCTCCAGGCGGTTCCTGCGATGACAGGGGTCTCCACCCGGAGCATCTCGAGCAGCTCCCTGATTGACAGGGGATCCCCCGGGTTCAGGATGAGGAAAGCGCCGTCATTTATGTCGGGGCTCCACTCGAAGAAGGAGCCCCCTGAATCCCTCATCTCCGCGATAATGAGCCTGTACCTCACTCCCATCCTCTCCACCTCGATTTCCAGCCTCAGGGACCTGCTCCTGGCCTTGACGTACGTGAAGCTACCCGATAGCCTCCCCCCTCTCCCGTCAGAGTGCAGTAACCGAAGTCCTCTCCCTCGCTCACGGACAGGGATCCCTCGTTCAGGGAGATCGAGTGAGTGAGCCTGGGGAGCGCGGCGATCACCGCGCTACCTCCGTCCAGCTCGGCCCTGTAGGCCGGGAGGTCGATCCACTCCACGGCTGGCCTCCCGCTCCCGGCGTGGAACCACTCGAGCCCGGATATCAGACCGCCCTCCCCACCCAGCTCGATCCTCCGACGGCGTTCGGGCTCTCCGAGGGGCCTGAATTCGGGGTAAACCATGGAGTATCCGTCGTCCGAGGCGAGGGTGAGCCTGCCGGGAGTGAGGGCGACCGGCTCCCGGAGGATAAGGACATCTCCCTCGAGAGTTGCCATGTCGGCCAGCCAGCCGGGTCCCTTAGCGGTGAGGGTCCTCACCCCCTTGTAGATGAGCGCCGAGCTGACGATCACCATGATGAGGGTCACGGGGAGGAAGAAGCCGAGGATCCCGGAGGAGAGGAAGATCAGGCCGAAGAACAGGAGCAACACCCCGGATATCCTGCGATACTCGAGGACTAGCAGCTTGGTCCCGCGGTGCATCGGATGGGCATCCCAAGGGAAGTGATAATCTTTCCCGGACAGGTTCGTCCTTCAATGTCGCGGGGTCGGGACCTGCCTGTGAATATGTACGCATCGAGGTGAGCGCTCCTCACGGAGCGAACAGGTTCCATCAATTCCTGGCTGGGGGCGTGATCCCCATTCGATGGGGGACCTCGGAGGGGCATGGAAACGACAATATTGAAGGGCCCTCCCAATTCGCGGGTGTCGCCTTGAAGGTCAGCACTGTGGATGAGATGAGGGTCCTCGATTCCACCGCCATGGAGAGGTACGGGATAGATCAGGACCTCCTGATGGAGAACGCGGGGAACGCGCTCTTCTTCGTGATAGAGAGGGAGTTCGGGGTCAGGGGCAGGAGGTTCGCCGTCGTGGCTGGCTCGGGGAACAACGGTGGGGACGCGCTCGTGGTGGCGAGGAAGCTCCACTCTAACGGTGGCGAGGTCAGGGTCTACCTGGTGGGGGATCCCGCCAAGTTCAGGGGCTCAGCCAAGAAGAACTACGAGATCGTTGAGAGGATAGGTCTGGAGACGCACAGGGTCAGGGACGAGGGCATCGAGTCCCTGATCGAGGGGCTGGAATGGTCCGAAGCCGTGGTAGATGGGATCTTCGGCACCGGCCTGACCAGGGAGGTCGGAGGGATATACAGGGATGTTATAGAGGCGATAAACTCCTCGGGAAAGGTGGTGTTCGCCGTCGACATCCCATCGGGTATCGGTGGGAACGACGGGAAGGTCTACGGGGTCGCGGTCAAGGCCGATTACACGGTCACATTCGGCCTGCCCAAGCTGGGTAACATACTCTACCCCGGTTACGACTACTGCGGCAGGCTGTACGTCTGCCACATATCCTTCCCGCCGGAGATGTACTCGCACCTAGAGACTGAGCTCAACGATCCCCTGCCCTTACCGGAGAGGGTGAAGTGGGGGCACAAGGGCACCTTCGGGAAGCTGCTGACCGTTGCGGGTGCCAGGAACTACTACGGAGCCCCCTACTTCACGGCACTGTCGTTCATGAAGGCGGGGGGCGGTTACTCCAGGCTCGCAGCTCCGGAGTCGGTAATACCCCACATAGCCTCGAAGGCCAGCGAGGTCGTTTACATCCCGCTCAGGGAGACCGAGGCGGGATCCATCGCCATGGAGAACGAGGACTACATACTGGAGGTGATAGGGAGGTACGACATTGACGTGGTGGCGCTAGGTCCGGGCACCTCCCTCAACGAGGAGACCCAAGAGCTGATAAGGAGGCTCGCATCGCGGGTGGACAGGCCCGTCATAATAGACGGGGACGGGCTCACCGCCATCTCTAAAGATTTGAGGGTCCTGAAGGGCAGGACCGCACCTACCGTGCTGACCCCCCACATGGGAGAGATGTCCCGCCTTACCGGTCTGAGCGTGGCGGAGATAGACTCTGACAAGGTGGGCGTGGCCAGGAGGTTCGCCAGTGAGTACAACGCCTACGTGGTGCTGAAGGGAGCCCACAGCATCATCGCCTTCCCCGACGGCAGGGCCTACATCAATATGACCGGGAATCCGGGAATGGCGACGGCTGGCTCCGGAGACGTGCTGACCGGCACGATAGCGGCGATGTACGGGATAGGGTTCGAGATAGGTGAGGCGGTGAGGATGGGGGTCTTCGTCCACGGTCTGGCTGGGGATCTTGCCGCCGGCGAGAAGGGCGAGGATGGGATGACCGCTGGCGACATAATGGAGTATCTTCCCCAGGCCATGAAGCTGCTGAGGGAGGACTTCGAGGGGATCAGGATCAGGTACTCGCTTCCGGTCGTATGATCGTAGCTGGAGGTGGGGCTCCTAGATAGGAGGAGCGCGTTCACCGCTGCGGTGCCCGATCAATCCTCTCACAACCCTGCCGCCGCCATGTCCATGGCCGCCTCTATCTGCCTCCTCAGCTGCTCCGGAAGACCCTCGATACGAACCTCCATGAACCCCCTCACCAGCATGCTCGTGGCCTCCTCCTCGGTGAAGCCCTTCGTCATCAGGTAGTAGATCTGGTCCTCTCCCAGCCTGCCCACGGCGGCCTCGTGGGAGAGCTGGACATCGTCCACCCAGGCGTCCAGCGAGGGAGTGGTGAGTATCCTCGATTCTCTAGATAGGAGGAGGCCGTCGCACTCTATGTGCCCCCTCGTTCGCGGGGCCTCGGCAGAGATCAGCGACCTTGTGATGACCCGGGCCCTGTCCTTGGTGATGGCCTTGGAGACAATCTCCGCCGAGGTCTCAGGGGCTCTCAGGTGAACCGTCCCGCCGACATCCATCAGAGAGGAGCCCTTCGAGACTATCACGGATGACAGGTAGGCCCTCGCTCCCTTACCGACTAAGTATACCTTGGGATCGGTCTGCAGGCTAGCAGTGGGGGTCAGATTCACGTAGTGGCTGATGTACTCCCCACCCTCCTCCACCACGACTGCCGTCCTGGGCCTCACATGGGTGGTCTCAGCCCACTCGTGTATCATTGTGTAAGTCAGCTTCCCTCCCCTCTTAACGTAAAACTCGGATACCCCGGCGTGTAGTCCGGGCATTTCCATCATGGTGAGGCAGCCTGTGGTCACGTGGAGCTCGGCTCCCTCCTCCACCACTATGATGTTGTGGGGGGCCTGAATGCTCCCCGGGCTGGCCATCAACAAGCAGGCTTGGATGGGCCTCTCCACCCTCGCTCCCTCCTCCGCTATTATGACGTAGCCCTCGTGATTCCCGAAGAGCTCGGCAGCTGCCGTGTACTTGTCAGTATCCACGGGGAGGAGCTTCCAGAAGTAATCGTCGATCAGGCCCTCTTTAAGGGCGCCGCTCAGAGTGTAGAGCCTGACCCCCTCAATCCCAGTCCTTATCTCCACCGGTTCCTCGTCCACCTGGATGTAGGTCCCCTCCTTCGTCGGATCTATGCCCAAACTGGCGAGGACGTGGTAGCTTCTCGCCAGTATCTCCCTGCTGGACCTTTGGGGAGGGGGAGGAGGAAACTCGGCGATGTCCAAGTCCAGACCGTGCTCCGCCGGCTTGTTCAAGGCCGACTCGGCCCTTCTCCTGATCCCATCCAAGTTCAGCATCATCCCTCCCCTCCCTCCACCAGCACGCAGTTTACGCATCCCTCGAAACCGTACCTCTCAACGTCCTCCAGTATCGCGCCCGGATCCCCGAAGCACCTGATCCTCCCGTTTATGAGGATGAAGGTCCTGTTAACCGAAGGCACATGCTTGAGTATGCTTCCGGTGTGGGTCACTATGATCCCCGAGCTCCTCTCGAAGGCCCTGTCATTCCGGGAGGAGTGGATCCTCCTTATGACCTCCCCCAGGTGCGGGAGGCTCTCCACATCGACACCCGAGTCGGGCTCATCCAGCATGAAGAACTTGGGTCTCTGAGCCAGCAGGAGGAGGAGCTCGGCCCTCTTGATCTCTCCCCCGCTGAATCCCTCGTGGAGATCCCTGTCAAGCAGTTTCTCGGCTCTCATGAGCCTGGCCGCGGCCAGGACCTCGTCCATGGAAGTACCCCTCATCCTCGCGATTCTCTCGAGCAGGTCACCCAGCCTGATCCCCTTGAGCCTCGGAGGCATCTGCATGGCTATTCCCAGACCAATTCTGGCCCTCTCATCCGGGGAGAGCCCGGTTATATCCCGCCCGCGGAACTCTATCCTCCCCCTCACCACCCTGTACTTGGGATTTCCCATTATCGCGTGGAGGAGGGACGACTTCCCCGATCCGTTGGGCCCCATCAGGGCCACCAGTTCCCCCTCCCCCACCTCCAAATTGACTCCCCTCAGCACGGATCTTCCAGCGACCTCCACCCAGAGGTCCTCCACCCTCAGGGAAACCACAACCATAGGAGCGGCGGGTTAGCTAAAAAGCCGAACGTATCAAAACCGAGCACGTGGGATCCGGTTAGGTCGGCAGGCCATCTGCGACGCTCTTCCCACTCTCCTCCCGAGAGAGTCCCTGATACACTTATTTTAGAAGATTCCGAAGTACGCTCAATCAACCATCGCCGCTTGTTCGCGCATTTGAGGCTACGTGGGGTCAACTTCGTCGAGTCTGCGAAATCCCCATACCCTTGCATTCCATGACGCCCTAGAGGGACCTCTAACCCCTGATTACCCATATCCCGTCTTCCTTCCTGATTGTTCCGTTAAGGTATCCCCTTCCAAACTCCCCTAGCTTCATGAAG
>WAOH01000143.1 GCA_015521385.1 Thermoproteota archaeon | reverse complement strand
CTTTATCCTCTTCCTGACCGCCACGTCGCTAATCCCCAGCTTCTTACCTATCTCCTTGAGGGACATCCTCCCGTTCTCCAGCAGGTACTCGAGGATCTGCCTGTCCTTCGCGTCAATTCGCACATCTAACTCCGAGGTTAGCATGACAGACACACCTTAATGAAGTCGTAAATTCAATAAAAATATGATGGAGGATTCGTGAATCACTGGACCCTTATCTCCTTCGATGCCTCCCACAGGCCGTGGAGGTTGCAGTAGCTCAACACCCAGAGCTTGGAGTTCTTCTGGAGCTTCATCCTGAACTTCACCTTGGGCTCCCCGTACGTGGGCCCCATGTCGAAGGTGGCCACGTGGACCGGGTTGTAGGGCCTGCCCTCCTCCTCGATGAATACTTGGACCCACTTTATGTGGTGCTCCCACTTGTTTGGATGGGGGATCTCCTTGCCCACTACCACGGTGACCTCGAACTCCTCACCTGCCTTCACGCTGTCAGGTGCCTCTATGAAGGGGGTGTGCTTCTCCCTGGTCGCCTCCTCCTCATGAGCGGCGGTCTGAATCATGTCACCGAACCTCTCTACCATATTCACCACCCCTCACCCGAACATCACAGGCCCTCGAGCACCGTGGTGAAGAAATCGTGATGCTCCTCCTCATCCTCCAATATCTTCCTAAAAAGCCTTGCAGTCGTTATGTCGCCCTCCTCATTGGCCACCTCTATTATCTCCTTGTAGAGCTTGATGGCCTCCTCCTCGTCCTTAACGTCCCTCTCGATCATCTCCTTGAGGCTTCCCCCGACGAATATGGGGCTCGGCTCGGTGGTGGGAGTCCCTCCCAGGTACCAGAGCCTCTCGGCAATCTCCTCGGCGTGCTTCATCTCAGTTATCGCTATCTTCTTGAGTTCGTCCGCCAGTAAATGGTGGAGCGGGCCTGTTGTCTGGACATGCTGCCACATGTACTGGATGGAGACCTGTATCTCCCTAGCTATCGCCCTATTAAGGAGGTTCTTCAACCTATCACTTGCCTTGCCAGCGACAACCAAATGTATCACCTCATGCTGTTACAGTGTTACCCTTGCTGAAATATAACTCTTGTGAATCTAACCGGATGGAGGGGGCAAAGGGTATATTGGTCCACCGGCCCAAGTCGGGAGGTGGAAGGATTAGCCCCGATGAAGCCATGGTCGTCCTCAGCTCCCTACCTCCGGACGCTCTGGAGGAGGATGGAAGGAAGAGGATGGATCCCCTCGTGCTGGGATCTCTCGCCCTGATCGGCCTCACTGAGGAGGAGCTGACCGCCAGTGATAGGAGGCTGAAGAGGGCGGGCGTCTTCGAGGTCCCGAGGGGCTCGATCGTGGCGCTCCTGGCGCCGACGAGGGGCGGCCTGGCCAGACTGGTCTCCATAGGGAGGGTCCTCGTCACTGTCACCATGAATAGTGACGCCTACTCCTCATACAGCCCCACCAGCACGGAGCTGGTTGAGAGACTGGATTCAGAGCTCAAGTCGATCCTGAAGATGGGGGATGTGGTCACTCCCCTCGAGAGGGTGAGGGACGGCTACCTCATAGTGGCGGAGAACGTCCTCAGGTCGGGAATACTCTATCCGGGCATGGGTGAGTTCCCGGATGAGGGCTACCTGATCACTGAGAGGTGGCTGGAGCTGGCAGGGCTGAAGGGAGGCATATCCGGGCTGTGGGGGAGAACATGGGGGAG
This sequence comes from Thermoproteota archaeon, assembly GCA_015521385.1. Lineage (GTDB taxonomy): Archaea > Korarchaeota > Korarchaeia > Korarchaeales > Korarchaeaceae > Korarchaeum. The sequence continues at coordinate 328 of WAOH01000143.1, read as the reverse complement.
GCTCTTCGTCCTGGAACCGGGTGAGGGTCTCATCCTGTTACTGGGCTTGCTCGCTTCGTCACCCACCTACGAGGAGCTCGTAACCGAGGGCGACATCGGGGCATTGGAGGGCCTCAGTCAGGCTGAGATCTTCCAGCGCTTCTTGGAGGGCGAGATAAGGAGGATAAAGTACGTGGGTTGGCACCTCATGAGGGGTGCGGGGCGATGAGGTGGAGGCTCCTCCGGCTCGAGGGGGACGCTGCCTTCAACATGGCCGTCGACGAGGCTTTACTCAGATCGGGCATCCCCACGATCCGTTTCTACAGGTTCAGGCCCAGCGCTGTCACGG
>WAOH01000142.1 GCA_015521385.1 Thermoproteota archaeon | reverse complement strand
GTCCTATCCGTAAGGGTGAGGAAGGGGCTAAAGAGAAAAGCTGAGGAACTCGGTCTGGACCTGAGAGCCATCGTTGAGAAGGCTCTGGAGGAGGAAATACGCAAGGAAAAGGTAAGGAAGTTCAAGGAAATCGTTGAAAAAGCTTTAGAGGAAATGCACATCACCGAGGAGGAATGGGTCAGGGCGGAGAGGGAATCCAAGTCAGAGAGGTGATCCCGTGTACCTGCTGGACGCTTCCACGATCTACCCATCATCCTCAGGATGAGAGAGAAGGTCATGGAGTACTCTCACATTTTCTCAGTCCTGCATCTCACTTTCTACGAGGTCGGGAAGTCCTGTGGAAGGAATTCAGGAGAGGGAGGCTTGAGAATCGGAAGGTAGTCGTGGAGATGTTCGAGGAATTCTTCAGCGAGGTAAGCGTGAGGAGGATGCCTGACATGAGCGACATCTTGGAGCTTGCTGCAAGGGAGAATTTGACGTTCTACGATGCATCATACCTTATTGCAGCTAAGAAGTATGGAATCAAGCTGGTGACCGAGGATAGGGATGTCCTGAGGTTCCCCGAGTGTATGAGCGTTGAAGACCTCATCAGGGAGTTGAAGAAGGCGGGAGACTGAGCTGATGGATCGGGACAAATAGAGAGAAAGAGTGTGCCAGGGGTCAGAAGTCCATGGCCTCGTATATCTCCTTGGGCAGGCCGGGGCAGTTCCTATCCAAGTAGTACTTGCTGACCTCGATCTGGGCCCTCAGCAGCCTCCTGAACTCGTCCATGTCCAAGTAGGAGGTCGGATCCAGCTGTCTGAGCCTCTCCTCCGACAGGCCGGGCACCTCCACCGGGATCAGGGCTTTGTCCCCCCACACCGGGTGGGGCCTGTACCTGACGGCTCCCCTGGCCGCCTGCAGTATGAACAGCTCCGTCTCCTCAATCGTGGGCCTCTCTCCACCCACCGCCTTAGGTATACCGTTCTTCTCCACCAGTATGGGCTCGGGTGCCTCTATCTCCCTGTCTCCAAGCTTCATCCTCACCCACCTGTACTTCGCTATTATGCGGCCCGTGTTGTTGAACACGTAGACCTGTATGGGATCTCCCTGCTCGATCCTCTTCCTCAGGTACTCGTAGAACCTGACCACGTGGGCCGTGTTCGGCACGCCCATGGTGAAGGGCTGAGCGAACCTCGCCACGTACCTGAGCTTCCCCACCACCTCCTTGGACTGGGCCGGGTGCCCAATGGTGCGCCCATCGGCCAGGATCTTCGCAGCCAGGGCCGGATCCTCCACCTTCATCCAGGCCCAGTCTGTGAAGTAGCCCGGACTGAGGAATATGGCGAAGTTAAGCGGGCCAGAAGATTCGACATCGCCGTCGAAGTAGCCCGTGTCCTCGAGCCTGAGGACAGAACGGGAGTTCCTGTTGGGCCTGCCGAAGTACTGGAAGAGCTCGCCCTTGAAGGAGGGATAGCCCCTCTCGTCGAACTCCGTGTTCTCGTGTAAAGCGTGGGGGCTCATCGCTGCCCTCCACATGGCCTCCTGCTCCGGGGTGAGGTCCTCGGTCTTGGTCCAGGATCCCCTCTCGGAGCCTATGACCCTGTCCTCGAATATTGCGACTATGTCGTCGTTCTTGATGACCTGATCCCTGACATAGTCCAAGGGATTAACTCCGAACTCCTCCACGTACTTCCTCGAGTTGTTGGGCGTCCAGACGTAGAGGCCGTGGGTGGATTTGCCCGTCCCCGTCAATCCCCACACTGCCATGACGATGCGCTTCCACTCTCCCTCGACCGTCTTCACGGTGAACTCCCTGAGGGAGGCGTGCTCACCCGTCCCTCCCCTCTTGTAAACGTGGTAGATCCAGTGGGTCAGGGATGCCTTCTTTATCTCTCCCTGGTAGGAGGAGACCGTTATTATGGTGAAGTTGTGGTGGGGGAAGCGCATCACCATCAGCATCCTGTCGGTTCCCGGGATGTTGGGATTGCCCAAGTAGTGAGGGACCGCGAAGATCATCACATCGGGATCCTCGTCGGGAGGTGCGTCAAAGACCAGCTGCTTCCACCTGTACGCGAGATCGGGAAATTGGGGGTCGACGTAAACCCGGGCATGCATCTGGGCTCTCGTCCCCGGCTTGCCCACGTACCCGTCGACCTTGATCAGGGGGCCCTGAGCAAGGATGTGCTCCAAGACCCTCAGCATGAGTAACTTGTGCTCCTCCCTGAGCTGATCGTCATCCTCTATCACGACCGTGTTCTTGGCGGAGCGACTCCATATGTTGGATGCCCAGTTCCAAGAGCCGTTCTTGTACTGAGTCCCGTACATCTTGGCCCTCTCGAAGAGGTCGGGTGGGTTGTCCAGGATCGGTTTGAGGCCAGCCCTCCTCTTAACCTCCAAAATACGTTCGAACGTGTCCAGAAAGGTCTCGGGAGTGATGTCCTCCAGGGGTGGGATTACCTTTCCCATGGGGATTTACCTCCTCCCCGTGTGAAGTTCACTCAAAAACATTAGCGCACTCTTATAAGTAGTAGAGAGCGGATCGGCAGGAGTTTGGTAGCTTGCGATTTCACATGATGAGGTTGAGCCCGAGCGCAGGGTTCATTTTGCCGCTTCTTCTCGCTGGTCTGATCCTCTCAGGCGCTGGCTTGGCGCTGGTGAAGGCGCAGCCCCCTGAGCTACCTGATGATCCCGGCACCATCAGCAACACGATCCCCGATACCTGCAGCAGTGAGAACCTGGACAAGCTTCAGAGCGCCTATCTGAAGGCCAGGGAGCTGTCGAGCACCTCGGAATGCCATAAGTACCTGGCGGACATGTACTATTACAGACTCCTGAGGCTGCAGTGCTCGTGTACCGGGACCTGCATGATCTGCAACGGTCAGTGCGACAATACGACCGTGCAGTCCTTCTACCTCAGGGAGAGGGTCGCGAACGAGAAGTTCCACAGGCTGCTGACCGAGGGGAAGTGCTCCTCCATCGACCTAGGTGACGGCTACACCGACGCCGGAGGAGCGAGCACTACGAGCTCGCTCGACGCCTCCACCACTTCATCGCCCGCCGTCCCACCCATGGCCACACCCAACTCTCCCCCCAAGTTCATCTCGAAGGGCCTGAACCCCTCGAGCCAAGGGGGCCGGATGTACACATACACCCTGAGCCTGGAGGATCCCGACGGGGATACCGTGACCGTCCAGCTCTGCATAGAGGTAGTCAATTACGGATGGGAGTGCTTCGACTCCTATCAGGTGAGCGGCAGGGGATACGCCTACTGGAACATGGACTTCTCGAGAGCTGATCCGGGCGCGTACAGGTACAAGTTCGTCTACGACGACGGCGAGGGTCACAGGGGCGCCTGGGGTCCCTTCGACGGGCCGGTCATACCTAGCTCCACAGCCAGCGCGTCGACCACCGATGCGGATGGGAACGATAGCGGGGTTAGCGATTCAGTCGCGGGGGCCGTTGGCATCGGTGTCGCCACCGCCACAGGAGTGGCGATAGCCAAGAAGGCCCGGGGGAGGGGTAAATCCCGGGGGAAGAGTGGAAGGAATGGGAGAGATGACTCCGATCATAGGACGGACTTTGACAGATTTGCGGAGGCGGTGGAGGATTCAAACAAGGGTTGGGCCCCCAAGACCAAGCAGTGGACCGACTTGGTGAGCCAGTCGGGGTCCTACGCCAGTAAGCAAAAACTGCACGTGAAGGTGGGGAAGGGAGCGGACAAAGCCGTGGAGAAAGCGTTTCGAGGAAAGAGGGCAAAGTTGGTCAAGGACCTGAGGGAACTGAGGAAGGGCCGGAGCATCTCGAAGATAGCGAAGGGGAAGGAGTACGAGAGGGCTAGGGAGCTGGTGGACGAGTGGAGGGACATTCTGAAGGGGAAGGGTGGTAAGAAGTGGACGAGGCTGACAGAGATACAGGCCGAGGCCGGTGGGATCAGGAAGCTCTGGTGGGCTGAGAAGTACATCAGGCTGAGGAATCTGGCGAAGAGGGCTGCCAGAACGTCCAAGACCTACAAGTGGCTGAAAAGCATGTCCAAAGGTCTCTCCAAGGCCACCAAGGCGGTCTCTAACGCCGCAAAGAAGTTCGTCGGGGCCGCGTCGGTGGGTCTCCAGGTGTACGATGGCACCACGAGCTACAACAGGTACGTGGATCAGAACAAGCGGTTCATCGAGGAGAACCCCACCCTCGGCAGGATTTTGGGAGCGACCAAGGCTGTGGGCGAGCAGGTCATCATATACACCGTGACCAAGAACCCCGTAATAGGTCTCGCCGACGCCGCCCTCAGCATGGGGACGGGCGGCAGGATATCGATATCGAGGGGGATCCAGGAGGTGGAGGGCCTGATCGACAGGGGGAGCAGGGCGGCCTTCGACAAGTACTTCGAGGGCAAGTATTCCGATTACAGCAAGGGAATAGTGAATCACGATTCGTTGAAGAGTCACCTCCGGAAGCTCAACGATCCCGAGTACGTCAAGAGGTTGAAGGAGAGGGGATGGAGCGACGAGAGGATCGAGAAGGTGAGGAAGAGCATGAGGGAGATGTTGACCCATGAGTGAACTCAGGTTGAGTAACGAGGAACTTCTCGCAGCCTTCTCAATCGCAGGAGCAGATCCCTGGATGTTTCCCTCGATCTGGGGATCATCAGACGATCTGGGGGTCGGTATGAAGTCCCTCGCTCGCAGGAGGCTGGCGTCCAAGAGGGGACTGGCTAGGGGGATGAGGGACCTGATCACGAGCCTCTCCCATCCCGACTCCCTAGTGGACATCTTCACCTTCCACTTCTCGGAAATCTCCTCCAAGGGGATCGGGTTCGCAAGGAGGTCCTTCGTGAATAGCGAGGTCGGGGCTTACTCTCTAGTCATCAACCGGAATGGCATCGTGGCGAGGAGGGAGGATGTCAGGACTCTAATAGAGGAGCTCGGCGAGGGGACTTCGGGTATAGATGGCCTCCCCGAATCCGTGGTCCTGAACGCGAAGGAGCTGACGATCCTCCTGCTGATCCTGACGATGGACATCTACGGTGGGGATGTGCCAGGCCTTAGCCCCTTCACATCCAGCGATGTCAGCGCGAGGGTCTCGGTCGGAATGCACGTCCCCATAATGGCGCAGATTCGACTCTACGGGGAGACCGAAGCACCGGACCTTAGAGAGGAGGAGGTTTACGGGATCCTGCTTTCCCTCGCGAGGAAGGGGATTCTGGTCAGGCTGGGGGAGGACAGCTTCTCCGTATCCGAGGACTTCCTCCCGGTAGCGCTCGCCATGGGCTCACCGGATCGGGTGGATGTCATATCAGCGGTGAAGGAGCCTGACTCCGAGCTCCCTGACGTTCGAACCGCTGTACTCTTCAGGTTCGGGCGCGCCGCCGTCGTGATGAGCATACTGGACGAGGGATCCGGGGTCGTTGAGATAACACCGATCAGGGGTGAGCGACACCTCAGAAGGGTCCTAGAGGATCTCCTGCTCGAGAGCATCGATCTGGAGGTCGAAGCACGGGCGCTGGATCTGGCTTTGGCAAAGTTAATCGAGAAAGGCGAGCTCACTGAGGAGGAATACGGGGAGATAGCCGAGCTCGTGAATGGGGCAGAGGCACCGAGCACTACCGAGGAGGGACTGAAGCCCTGTCCCGAATGCGGGCACCTCAATAGATCCGACGCCAAGTTCTGCGTGAAATGTGGGGCTCCTCTAACGTGAGGTGATGGCATGGACCTGAGATCGGGGGAGAGGGTGATCATGGACTCCGGCAGGTTCCCCGTCTCCTACGAGGGGGAAGGAACGGTGATCAATGGGAGGCTCTATCTGACGGACAGGAGGATAGTCTTCGAGCCCAGCCGCTTTCAGAGCATCATAGGATCCGCGTTCCTCTCCGTTAAGGGGAGGGACGCTGGCCGCGTTGAAATACCTCTGGAGGACATTGTGAAAGTTGAGAAGGGATTCATGGCACACGTCAAGATAATCACCG
>WAOH01000141.1 GCA_015521385.1 Thermoproteota archaeon | reverse complement strand
CCTCAGGCTCATGGCCACCAGGGCCCCTGGGATCGTGACCGACAACCACATGATAGCATTGCCCACGACGAGCCCCCACTTCAGACTGTCCCCTCTGGCCTTGAGGCTCAGGGTGGTCGTTCCCACCAGCAGGATGAGGGCCGCTGGCGTTATGATCACGTGGGCCACCTTTCCGTAGGGCCATACGGCGAAGCTCGCCACCGCCGCCAAGAGCTGGCCGAACCATATCAGGTGCAGGGCCGCCCTCGACAGCCCCCTCTCCTCCACCCTCAGGAGGCTCACCGCTATCAGGAAGATCAGGGTGAGGGCCAGGAGGAGCATCGCGTGCTCGTGAGCAGTCAGGGCCCTCCACAGGGAGTTCTCCTCAGCCAGATCGGGGTTGAACCTGGCCTCTATCAGGGCCCTCACGAACTCCGATCTCCCCTCCATGAAACTGGATCCGAGGTAGCCCCCGATCACCGCTCCAGCGAGCATCAGAACGCCCGTCAGTCTTATGTTGGATTCCAGCAGGTTCCTAGGCCGAATTTCCAAGAGCGCCATCAGTCCCGCTAGGAAGATGGCAGCTAGGCCTGTGACGAACAGTCCGTGCCACAGGTGGAAGGGCCCGGCGTATGAGTAGGCCAAGCCACCCGCAACGGTCATGATCGAGCCAACGGCTAGGAGGTTCATCAGCTCCCTCCTCATCCCCTCCCTAGCAATCAGGGGTATCATCGTGGCGTATATCAGGAGGGCGAAAACGCTGTGGTAGACGAAGGTCAACCTCGCTAGGTAAACCTCCCCTCCACTCTTTGATATTATCTCGGCCGCACCCGCGCTCTGGTTGTACCTACCGCCGGGGAGGTGGGCAGGCAGGCCGAGATTAACCCTCAACTCGGTGAACTGAGGGGACAGCAAAACCAGAAAACCGACGACCAGAACCAGCAGGGTGGAGGAAAGGGCCAAGTGGAGCCTGAGGCCGTCCATGACATCCCCTATGTTGCCCGATGGACCCTTATTAACATGACACCCGTCAACCACCCATCCCGCAACTTCCCGCACGGCCCCCTGAGTTAGGCTGACCTAAACTTTAATAGGTATATGACACATGTCATAACGATGAGCTATGAGCAGGCAGGAGTGGATGGAGGAGAAGCTTGATCAGGTGAGGGAGATCCTCAAGGAGCTGCACAGGGGTGCGGACTTCGAGGAGCTCAAGGAGAGGTTCAGGGAGGTACTCAAGGGCGTATCCCCGTGGGAGATACCCTTGGTGGAGCAGGAACTGGTTGCCCAGGGCGTCTCCCCCCTTGAGATAGCGTCTCTCTGCGACCTGCACGTCGCCCTCTTCAGGGAATCGCTGATGGACTCCCGCCTGGAGGGCATCGAACCGGGTCATCCCCTAGACACATTCCTCAGGGAGAACGAGGAGATCCTCAAGGACTCGGAGAAGCTCACGCTCTATGCTAACTCCCTCTCCAAAGTAGAGGGGGACAGCAGGAAGGAGGTGTTCGAGCAGCTCAGGAGACTCGCCTCGGAGTTGAGGGGGATAAGGAGGCACTTCATGCGGCTGCAATTCCTCCTCTTCCCCTACATTGAGAGAAGAGGGTTGACGGCGGTTCCTAGGGTTCTCTGGACGAAGCAGGATCAGGTGATGGCGAAGATAAGGAAGCTCAACCAGCTGCTATCTGAAGAGAGGTTGGGCGATCAGGAGTACCTGTCGGAGCTCAGATCCCTCTCGGACGAGCTCTCCAGGGCCTTGGTGGACATGGTGTTCAGGGAGAACAAGATACTCTACCCGACGGTGAGGATCCTGCTGAGCGAGGGGGAGTGGTCCGCCATCAAGCTGGAGGAGCCCGAGGTGGGCTACTACAAGGTAGAGCCCAGGGAGGGATGGGAGCCCGAAGAACCGGTGTACCCCCACGAGGTGAGATCCGGCATCACGGAGGAGCAGATATCCCGCATGCCCGAGGAGATGAAGGCCGTGACCTCCCTCATGGAGGCGAGGGACGATCACGTACTGGTGAGGGCCGGTGATCTGGAGCTGAAGAACGGTTACGTATCCCTGAAGGAGCTCGACGCCCTCCTCAGGACCCTCCCCTTTGAGATAACCTTCGTGGATGCCGACGACAGGCTCCGCTACTACAACTACAAACCGGGGCTCATATTCTACCGCTCGAGGACCGTGCTGGGGAGGAAGGTCGAACTCTGTCACCCACCTGGCAGCGTCCACATAGTGAAGAAGATCGTGGAGGAGTTCAAGGCGGGCAAGAGGGACGTTGCTGAGTTCTGGATAGACATGGGAGGGAGGAAGGTGCACATAAGGTACTTCCCCGTGAGGGGAGGCGACGGCGAGTACCTGGGAACTGTTGAG
>WAOH01000140.1 GCA_015521385.1 Thermoproteota archaeon | reverse complement strand
TTATTATACCGATGGTGGCGATGAAGGAGCCGGGGAAGACGTTCCAGAACAGCGACACCAAGTATATGAACACCGCGGAGATTATGAGAAGGTAGAAGAGCAGATAGGCGAGCAGGATCTTCCTTCCCCTCTCCCCTATGGCGTTGTAGACGAGCGGACCCATGGACCTGCCCTCATTCCTCACCGTGAGCATTATCGTGCTGTAGTCCTGGACCCACCCGATGAACATGTTGCCTATCACTATCCAGATGAGGGCGGGAAGCCATCCGTAGGCTACGGCTATGAACGGTCCCAGAATGGGTCCCAGAGCAGCTATGCTCTTGAACTGGAACCCGTAGAGGACGTACCTGCTCACCGGAAAGTACTCGACCCCGTCGAGGTACATGTGAGCCGGCGTAACCCTCTTCTCGCTCACTTCCCAGATGTGCTCATCCACCCACTTGGCGTACACGTAGTAGGCGAACCCGTATGCGACAAGGGCCCCTATTATCCATAGGGAGGGGGTCTCCAAGAACGCTACCTGCATATTTACCCCCCTGAAATGACCTTTAAGTAGGTAGAACCAACAGTTAGCTAATTAACTTTGCTATATACGACTTTTGCTTATCATGTGGAAATATTTTTACAATTTGAGTGAATGAATTTTCATATGGTCTCCGGGACCTCTTCCGTCATGTCCCTCTCCCTGAGCTGCCTCTGCTTCCAGCCCTCTATCTCGGGGAGCAGGTAGGGGAGCAGCCTCAGCATGAGGGGCGTGGTCATCAGGGGGAGACCCAGCAGCTCACCCATCAGCAGGAGGTTGACCGCGTCCTTGAGCTTAGCGGCCTCCTTCTTGGTGTCCCAGTACAGGTCGAAGTAGAACAGCCCGAACAGGAACTCCCTAACAGCCCTCTTAAATTCCCCCCATCTCATGGCAGAGGACACCCACATCCTCCAGTATCTTCACGATATCCACATCGAGGGGACCCTTAAACATTATCTGAATGGTCCTATCTGTGATATCGCAGTAATGGACCGTGAACAGGTGGTTCTTGTTCCTCCCGGTCAGGAACCCCCTGCCCACGTAGTAAGTGGCGGGGTGACCCCCTACTTCAGTCTCACCGGTCTTCTCAATCCTTATCCTGGGTTTCAGGTTCCTCCTCCCTGGCCTGACGACGATCCTCAAGTCCAGAGCGTACCGAGGCATCGCCAGCACGTGGTAGCTCTCCCCGTAGGTCACGTAGGCTAGGTGACCCCTCCTCTCGTACTGGGTGATGTCGGACCCGTAGGCCGTGGCCAGCACCTCGGCTTCATCCGGTAGGGTCAGCGTCAGGAAGTCTACTGTGCCGAAGAGCGAGCTTATCGCCCTGATGTGAACCCGCTTCATCGCTCCAGACGCACGCGCGGGTAGGTTTTATCCTTTACTAGATGCACGGTCACGCGATCGGACGCATGTACGAAATCGAGATAATGATAGCCATATCGGCGGTGCTGGCCGGCTGGTATTTCGTGGGCTCCTACCAGAATAGGAAGCTCACATCTAGGGCATGGACGGCCGTGCTGGAGCAGACGGAGAGGTTCGCATCCAAGATGACGGTCAGGGAGCTCGGAGGGTCAGCCTTCATAGCCGTGGCCGAGGGGATCCGACCTCCATTTAAGAGGCTCGAGATGGCCTACACCAGCCTCCCGAGGGAGATCTTGATCAACTACCTCATATCGAAGGCCATGGGCAGGAGGGACCTCCTAACCGTGGTCGGAGACTTCACCTCCACGCCCAAGACGGAGAAGAGGCTTTCAGACATTCCTGATCTCGTGGGGAGGGTCTTGAAACTCGAAATAAGCCCTAGCAGGCCTAATCTGAGGATAATAATGTCGCTGGAACAACTGCTGTCGAACTCGCTCGAGGATTCCCTCTCTTCCGTGGCCCAGTTGTGCAAGTCGGGAATGTGTTAGCTCAATTTAAACAAGCCGTCACACAACTTGATGTAGCTTAATTGGGTAATGAGCTTGAAGAGGCTTCTTCAGTACTCCAGCATGGAAAGAACCCGAAAGATTCCTCTAATCTGAACACATCCATAAGCAGGTGAAAATGTAGCTTTGGTAACTCGTTGAGACTTCCGCGGTCGTTATAGGATTAGATCAGGACTCACATCCTATACCGTCTTTATCCCCATCGAAATGGTGGGGGTCAGGAGGGAGCACTCTGAAGTTCCTGTAGGGAATGTCACTACAGTCTAGATCAGGGGGCGGAGGTGGAATACACACATCTGGATAAGACGGATGACAGTTCTTTGAAGTTCTCGTATGAGTAATCGTTTTAGTTTGGCTACCTGTCCCACAACCCAATCTTACGGCCCAAGGGTCGTCACCGAACTCGCTCTTTGAGCAGTATTTATCATAGAGTCTAGCTACACCGTACTTTATCAGCAAGGCGTTGACATTCATATTATCCTTGTAAACAACAGCCAAGATCCGCCCGTATACGTCGAACGGTTGCCTATTATCTTGGTCAACCCTCACAAGGGTACCGACGGGGATTATTCGGGTGAGGAATGCTATAGCTCGGTCACCTCCCATCTCACCTATTTCTGGGGCGTCGACAAGTGCGAGCCTGATCTTACACCCCTCTATCTCTATTGTATCACCGTCAACAATTTTGGTGACTCTTCCCAACCTGATACCCACCCAACTCGAATCACAATTCCAATTAGAGCTCATGGATGCCTCTGAAGCCCCGGATTCGGAAGTCACAGTTGATCTAGGAGGGGTGAGGGAACCACTTTGAGTTTTGGTGGGCCTAGAACTAGTTGGCGTGAAGTTCTTGCTCTTTGTGATCGTACTAACCCTAACTACAGTCGTGGTTACGGTAAAAGTGAAGGTGCGTGTTCTAGTGAGTGTAACGGTCTTGGTAAGCGGTTTTTCGACATAGATCTCTGTGGTAGTCTCAGTTGTCGTATACGTAGAAGTATCCGTACCTCTAGAGATAAGGTTTCCTGCGGCGAGGCCTATGATGAGCACAAGGACAGGGAGAACCAGACCCGGATTCCAACTAGAAGTATTGGAGGAGCTCACTTTAACGTGCGTACAAATACTAACTAAAAAAGCTGCGCCCCTAAATTTCATAACTCATAACCCGAACCGGAATTTTGGGATGATATGTGTCGCTCGATGAACGATATGATGATATCGGCCTAGCTATGCTTAAAGAAGTTAGGCAAATCTCTTGAATAGGCGAGCCAGTTCACTAAAAAGTTACCTGATCCATTCAAAATCCCTTAATACTCTGTTAATTTGTCAAAAAAAGCCGTAAAGGAGAGAATTACTGAGATTTCCCCTTGTACCCTTTCATAAAGAAGCCTCGCGGGGAAAGTAGAGATCGGGAGCAAATTTGTACAAAGCGAAGCGCCTCATGGTTCACTAGGAATAGAATCAATCCTATGTACTACAGTTAACCTCCCTCAGGAGGCAGGAGATGCTTTTAGGCCCGTCCAGCGCGATCTTGAGCTTGATCAGCAGGCCCCTCCCGACCAGCCTCCTCCCCTCTCCCAAGATGGGGGTCTCGACTATCACCTCCTCGACCACATCCCCCATGGCCGCGAGGGCCCTGGCGCTCCTCATCCTCACCGTGGAGCCGCTAGCCGTGAGGTAGGTCCTCCAGAGCTCCTCGGGGAGCTCACCCGACATGAAGGGCCGGAAGTCCTCCCAAGGGACCATGACATCACCCTCGAAGCCCGTGTCGATCACGAATTCGCCCGAAAGGCTCACCTCTCCCAGGACGTCCCTCAGCTCGATCCTGAGTACTGGAACCGGAACGAGTGAGGGTGCATACCTCAGGCAGTCGTGCGCCTCATAGATCCTCCCAGCCACTCCCTCCTCACCCCCGCGTCATCGATTCCGGGCCTGAAGATCAGGGCCCTCCTGACTTCTAGCCTCCTCAACGCTTCGGACGCCTCGGACAGACTCTCAAATGCGCCGATCAGCCTTCCCCCGGCTATCACGACGTAGCGCCCCTTCATGCGCTCGAGTTCGCCAGTCCTCTTGAGCCTCTCATACTCCCTATTGTTGGCCTCTTCCTCCTCATCGAGGGCGGATCTGATGGTGAAGGTGAGCCAAAGGTCTATGGCCTCCTCAACCGCCTGGGAGATTGTGATACCTCGTCTGGCGGCCTCTGCCTTCAGGGCCCTCAACTTCCTCTCATCGATCTTCTTCACGACCAAGGTCAACTGATTCACCTAGGTGAATTTGATAACCTCAAATAAAAAGAGAGCACTTCCGTCTGAATGGGGGTCCTCCGTGGATCGTGAGACCCCTCTAGGTTGATTTCACGAAGCTAAGACGAAACATTCGCGAGATAACTCCCCAACATTTTTATCGCCTCACCTCACCTTCTACGAGTGTCCGGGGAGCATGTGGTCACTATAGAGGGTCCCATCTCCGTAGGGGAGGATGTGATACTGGGGTTCCATCCTTGGCTGAGGACCCTGCTGGACGAGCTGAGGCGAAGAGGCTGGAGCTACCATTTCACGAATGTGGAGGGCAGGGCGAGGGTCAGGCTGGACTTGGATAGGATCAGGTTCGCCCTGAGATACTACCCACCTAGGATCGACGAGTTCGAGGAGAAGGAGAGCTATGAGATCAGCGCCGAGGTCGGCGATGAACCACCGGCCCTGCTGGAGGTCCTCTCGGTGGAGGGCTTCGGCTTGGAGGTCTCCACGGAGCATGCGCGCCACTGCGTCAGGGTCGACCCTTTAAAGAGGGAGATAACCAGCATAAGAGATGTCCTCTGGAGGGGTTTCGGTGGGGAGGAGGGGCCCAGTAGGCTCTCCGAGGCCAGAGAAGTATATGAGGTCGTGAGGTTCTTCCTAGATAGAGGTTACGAGATCCGCAGCGAGTACGTCGCGAGAGACTACAAGAAGCTAATTGACCTGCTTAAGGGGAGCTACAGGTTCGACCTAGTGCTCGAGCTGACCGTGGAGAGGGAGGAACTTGTCTCTGGATGGAGGGAGCTGAAGAGGGATCTCTGGGAATTCTTCCGGGAGAGGGGACTTCTTATGGAGATCAAGGGAAAGGAAGGATATCCATTCTCCATCTTCAGGAAGCCGATACCCTAGCGATCGGTACCCTGCAATTCTCAGCGATCTCGTAGAACTCCCAAAAGATTCGATCAACTTTATGTTTTTACCGCGTTTATTGCAGTAGATATAGTGAATTAGGGGAATGGATATGGATAAGGTGAATGAAATCCCCCTCATCGAGAGAGAAATTTTCTATTACAAGTTCAAAGGCGAGGTGAACACGGACCACCTGATAAGGGTGGCCCTGAGAAGGGCGACCGAGACAGGAGCTTCCTCATTGATAGTGGCTAGCGAGACGGGTAGAAGCGCCTTAAAGGTGGCTAAAGCTCTGAGGGAGTCGGACGTCGGGTTGAAGCTGGTGGTGGTCACACACCCTCCCGGCGAGACTTGGGGCCCTCGAGGGAAGATCCCCATAGGACTCAGGCATCCCCGCAACATCAAAGCCCTCAGGTGCATTGAATCGCTGGGTGCGGTAGTCGTTCAGGGTACGAGGCCTCTAGCACCCCCATCTAGGGGACTGGGCTGGGAGCAGCCCCTGCCAGAGGCCATTATAGACAAGGTTCTGAGCATACTCGGTCAGGGGGTAAAGATAGCCGTAGAGGCATCGTTGATGGCGGCCGATTCCGGAGCTGTGAACAGAGGCGACATCGTGGTCTCCATGGCTGGGACATTCAAGGGCTTGGACGCGGCGATCGTGGCTAGGACGACCTATTCCTACTACTTCCTGAGAGATTACGAGCTGATGGAGATAATAGCCAAACCCCACAACCCCAGAGTCTCACTCCCGGAGTATGAGGATCCGACATGGAAAGGAGATCTTGAACAGTACTACAAAGAGGTAGTGTGCTAGACCCGATCTCAGAACTAGGAACCATCACCAAGGTGTGAGAGGGAGGTAGCCTAGGCTCACCTCCTGCGTGCGATTAGTGAATCCTTAGTCTGGTGCTTCTGGCAGGTTGGATTTAGATGTAGTTGGATACTCTCCTGGTAGGTAACCCAGATTACGGAGATCTCGCTCATCAATCAGAGGCCTCCAGTACGGTGTTAGTCAAGTCCGGTAGCTTCTCTCCGAGGTTCCCATGTAACCTCTTCTCCAGCGCGAGGAACGCCCCAAGAACTCACTTGGTGCGCTCCTCATTCATCTCTCCTTCTTTCTCATTAGTCAACGAAGGGCCGCAAATACGATTGGTTTTGTAAATGCGTGTGAGAACCGACCTAATGACCCCCTCCAGCATCGATCGAACACTTCAGACTTCAACATCGCCCCTACTTGAGTATCTGCTCCCACTCGAGCCTCTTTAGGTAGCTCGACTATGGTGGGATCTTCAATGGGAAAACTCCTCAGAGACTGAGCCTCGACCCAGCCGGACCAGTGAAGGAACTATTTCGTTCCCCTCCTTATCTCATGGCGACGCCCTCGCCAGTCCGTGCTCAGACCTAGCGCTCCTCCCGCACTCACATTTTCGGAGATGTGTTCCTCCCTAAGCAATTACCCAGTAGTCGAATCCCTCACCTTCTGCTGAATATTCCTGATCCCCCTTCCACCCTACATGGTCCTGATAGGGATAGACGCTTGAGGCAGTCACTTCATCTCCTCAGCACGGCCTCCAAGTACCTGTACTTGGTGATCGCTCCCCTGACGACGAGAGCGGATAAGAGGAACCCCAGCGTCACCGCCGTCCAGTACGGGATCAGACCGTACCTGTATAGCCCGATGAACAGAAGCGACCAGATCAGGTGGATGGCCAGGGGCTCCATGACTGTGTACCCCCAGGCTGCGTACCACAGAGGCCAGACTTCCCACCTCGGAGGAGCCGACGCGGGCCTGGGCTTCGTGTGGACTTTGGCGACAACGTAGGCTGAGGGAAGGGACAGCAATGGTAGTAGCGAGAGGAGGGGCTCGTCTGTGAAGATATATACTCCAAGGGTGGCCAAGATGGGCGTTCCCAGGGCTAGGAGGACGTTCAGCCTCATGGCGTTCGTCTTCCCTATCCTGACGGGTAGAGTGCCGACCTCCTTCTCCCTGTCCTCCTCATACTTGTCGAGGTGCTTTCCGATCAGGATGAGGCTGACCGTCGCCGCGTAGGCGAGCGAGAGAGGCATCGCACCCCAAGGGAACCTGCCAGTCAGGGCCAGCGCCGTACCTCCGACAATCACCGGGCCCCATATTATCAGCAGGAGGATGGGACCCAGCCCCAGCCTCTTCGCATCGATCGGGAAACCGGCGTAGAGGGCCATCGAGAGTACCCCCACCAGCGCCAGGATCAAGATGCCGATGTGGACCGTGATCGCCAAGTAGATTCCTAGGGCGAAGTCAAAGGCGAGGACTAGGGCGACGAAGGCTATCGCCATCTTGGGGGTGATCAAGCCATCTATTATCGGGTGGGGACCGTAAAGCGTCCTGAAGTAGCCAGGTACGTCAATCCCCTTGATGTGATCCATCAAGTCGTTGATCAGGTTGTCCGAGAGGTGGGCCAGCGACGCACCGATGAGGACGAGGGCGAAGATCAGGGGATCGAAGGACCCCATGAGCCAGGCCACCAATCCCCCGATGATGACGGCGAAGACCGTGGTCGTTATGATGCAGAGCCTCGTCGAGGCTATGAGTACTACGAGCCTGTTCAGGCCCTCGAAACCCTCCGGGGTTCTGCAGTACCTGAAGCTATACCATAATGCCCTTCCCACGCCCAATCAAACACACCATCCCATTATAACGCCGGTTATATAATTCTATAATTCACTTTCGACCTATTAGATGTGGAATAAATCGGGTACCCTCCTTAGTAATTGAGGTTAGCTAGATGATATCTGATTAACTCTCTCGAGATCGACCTGAACCGATCAACCTTTGAATCTCCAAACCAGCTTGTGGCAATTGTTCCTTATAACTCGGGACCCGGTTTGCCATAATTCCACGGTTCCTAGTTCTAATGTTAGCCCAAAGGGTCTCTGATCGGAGGACCTCTAGGATCGAACCGAAGGCCTTATTTACTACCTAATGCGCCTACGTCTTAGGTTGACATAATGGGCAGGTACATCACTATCTCCACGAAGGTAAGGAGGGAGCTGAAAGAGGAGGCCGAGAGGCTCGGGATAAGGATATCAGAGGTGCTCAGGCAGGCACTTGAGGAGGAGGTGAGGAGGAGAAAGCTCGAGGAGCTTGAGAAGAGGCTGGAGAGGATGAAAGATGCGCTGGAACGAATAGATGTCGATAGGATCGTGAGGAGCATTAGGGAGGACCGGGAGAGGTAGTTCACGATGGATAAACTCCTATTCGACGCCTCCTCGATTATCTATTCTCTTAAACTTCGAAAAATCAGGATTTTGGCTGGAAATTACGTTCAGTGGCTCACTGTCTACGAGGTCGTTAACGCCATCTGGAAGGAGGCGGGTCTCGTCGGGAGTTTGAGCCTAAAGGAAGCGAAGGAACTCCTTGAAATATTCCTAGAGGTCCTTGGGCACATGACCATCTTGGAACCCCGGTCATATGAGTTGAAGATACTGAACATTGCCCTCGAGACAGGGTTAACGGCTTACGATGCCTCCTACGTGGTTCTAGCTCGAGAGAAGGGACTCAAGCTCGTTACTGAAGACTCAAAACTGAGGGAGAGAGCTGGGGAGTTGGTGGAGACCTCGAGCCTCGACCAACTGTTGGAGAACCACTATAGCCAGGTGTGACGCTCGTCCTGCACGCGAGCACTAT